>JARGOJ010000178.1 GCA_029210225.1 Planctomycetota bacterium | reverse complement strand
GATCTCCTGGCTCAAGCGATCATTCAAGATCAGGTGACTTTCTTTAACCTGAAACACTTCGGAAAGAGCCAAGAGGTGACCGACTTCCGCCAAAGCGGACACGAACACCCTGACAGCCCCTCCATCTATCGTCAAGCCCTCGAAAACAAACTCCTCTCCCCCGCCGAAGCTCCTCAGCTCTTCACCGAAATGCTGAGCTACGCCTGCGCGCAATGTCAACTCGTCAAAGAGGTCCAAGGTCAGGTCTTTCCTAAGGTTCTCAGCTGTCCAAGGCAATGTGGAGTGACGCTGAAACCTCAAAACCCAAGCCTCAGCCACGTCCTGATCGATCCCAATGATAGCTTTCAAGAAGCCCCAACTCTCCTTGAAGCCCCTAAAGACTTCGATGTCGAGGGAATACTTGGCGCTCACGGAGGAGTCTATGAGGAAGCAGGAGACAGCGATGAGAGCATGGAGGCGATGACAGCGTCCTCCGTTCTTCCTCAGAGCGATTCGATGGAACTCGCTCCCGGCTTCAGCGATCTCAACACAAGTCATGACTTCCAAGAAATGGCGACCATCCTTGAACCCACCAGCGATATCGTGGAAGTAAGTCCCCACGAATTGCCTCAGGATAATGAAGCGACCATCGTCAACACAGCTGGAGATGAGTCCACGGCCTCAGAAGCTCTCGCCGCTGACATGGAAGCCACCATTCTCCAGAACACTGCGAGTCAGGAAGTTGATGACCTCGATACCGACGCGCCCACCATTCTCACTCCGCCCCCCGCTAGCACTGGTCCCTTTCTAACCCCAGTGAACGACCCATCTGGGAGCGGAAGCAGCCTTAACGAGGGAAGCTATACCGACGTCAACGCGGCCACGGTCCTCGAAGGGACCGGATTTTCTTCGGCTCGAGAAGCTGCGGAGTCTGCGGCGACGCTTTACGAAGACTCCTCGAAATACGGGTCGAAGGGATCGGAAGGAGCCACGACGGGTATGAGCGGCTATGGAGCCGATACGGGTCATGGCAAGTCCGAATTCCATAGCGGTTCGGGAGTCTCTCAATCCGGCGGCGGCGGATCCTCACTCTTCTATTCCCAGGTGACCTCTGCGGAGGTGCTGGTTCGACGTAGGATTGGTGATTGGGAGTTTCGCCAGCTGCTTGGCAAGGGCGCCATGGGAGCCGTCTATCGCGCCGTGAACAGCCGGGGGATGGAAGCCGCAGTCAAAGTGATTCTCCCTGGAGTTAGGAACGCCGAAGAGTATTTGCCTCGTTTTCTTCAAGAAGCAGAGGTCACCTCAAAGCTGAAGCACCCTGCGATTGTTGGCTTCTATGGCTACGCGGAAGATCCTATTCCTCATCTGGCGCTTGAATTCGTTCCTGGCACGAACTTGAGAACAAAGCTCAAGAAGGATCGCCGTTTTCCCTTAGACGACTCGGTCAAGATCATTTCGACAGTGCTCGAAGCTCTTGAGCACTCTCACGGCAAAGGCATTATTCACCGAGATCTAAAACCAGAGAACATCCTTCTCCATGACAACGGCTCAATCCGCCTGGCCGACTATGGCCTTGGTCGAATCGACTCGAAAGATGATGCGCCTCGCTTAACGCTCTCCGGGCAGGTGATGGGAACGCCCTATTACATGTCTCCCGAGCAAGTCTCAAGCGCGAAGACCACTGACAGCAAGGCCGATATCTATGCCTGCGGAGTCATGCTCTTTCACTTTCTCGCAGCGACGCCTCCCTTCACCGGGAGTCAGGCGCAAATTCTGACCGCTCACATCAAGAAGAACGCGCCGGACGCACGCGCTTGGAACCCCGCGTGTCCGAAGGAACTCAGTGAGTTTATTCAACTGTTGATGAGCAAGAATCCCGAGGATCGCCCCACCGCCACGGAGGCCCTCGAGTTGCTCGGCGCTATCAACGTCCAAGCGCCAGGGGCTGAATCAACCGCGGGCTCTCGCATTACCATTATGGGAGGAGACACCCTTGGGGAATGGTTGATTGAAGGAGAGCTAGGCGCTGGCGGAATGGGAAAAGTCTTCCGAGCGCGTCGCGACAAGGCCGATGTAGCCCTGAAGGTCATGTCCCCCTCGGTGGCTGACGATATCAAGGCGCGGGCTCGCTTTGAGCGCGAAGTCCGGGTGATGATCGACCTCGCTCATAAGAACGTTGTGGAAATCATCGACTCGGGGGTCGCGAATTTCCGCGGCAAAGACTACCCCTTCATGGCCATGGAATATGCTGGCAAGGACCTCTCGAAGATTATCGAGGAGCGCGGCCCACTCCCTCCGAGAGAGGCTGTCGCGGCTGCGATTGGAACGGCCGAAGCCCTCAAACATGCTCACTCCCGGCAGGTCATTCACCGTGACGTCAAGCCAGAGAACATTCTGGTCATGGGGGAGGAGGTTAACGAGGCGAGTATTCGCCTCACCGACTTTGGCGTGGCGGCGTTGGCCGATCAGCAGAGCGACCTGACCCGAACAACGGCTGCGGTGGGATCGCCCTTTTACATGGCTCCGGAGCAGGCGGAGAATACTGACGATCTCGATGGCCGGGCCGACGTTTACTCTTTGGGCGCGACGCTTTACTTCTTGCTGACCGGGGCGCGAATGTTCGCGGCGGACAACTTCAAAGCGTTGTTGATCGCGCACGCAACCGAGCTGCCGAGCCCCGCTCACGAACGCTTGGGATCCGTCCCAGAAGATCTGTCATGGATTGTCGATTACGCGATTCTTAAGAAGGTCGAAGACCGCCCTGAGCACATGGACGAGTTCCTCACCGATTTGCGTGCTTGGCACGATAAGACCCTGAGGAAAGATCGACTCCGTCAAATTCGTCAGTCGGTGAAGCGGGGGCGTCGTCCCTTCGAAAATCGTCGCGCCTGGGTTCCTATCGTGATCTCTGTCTTGGCCCTGATCGCGATACTTGGGTCGCTTTGGGTCGCGTCACAGAATCGGGATGGGGATCCCTATGCGGACATTCGTCGTGATGTCGCGATCATCGAGGCGACTATCGAGGCCATGGAGCAGCCCAACTTAGAGAAGGCCAGTCTCGAAACGAGTCGCAATGATTTGGGGACGCTTCAGCGCAGGCACTTCGGCTACATCAGCGGCAAGGTTAAGGACGAGGCTGAACCCATTGAAGACCTCATTCAAGGTCTAAAAAAGTGGAATGCGTCGCTCCTTGAGAAGTCATTAGACCTCGGCAAGCGTGAGCTTGCTCAGTTGGAAACACTGAAGTCTGAGGACTTTGGCGCCCAATTCACCGCGGAAAAATTGAAGTATGAAAGTTATCAGCGATTCTTTGCTTCCTTGCCAGATGATAGTAAGACTGCGTTTGACGCACTCTCCAGCAAGTGGTTGGCGACGCTCCAAAGTCAGGCCGTTCAATTCGCCGATGCTGAATTGAAGAAGCGATTAACAGTTAAGGAACCCCTTGGGGATGACCTCAATGACTTTCGCAGTCGATTCATGTCGCTCTTAAACGATCCGGCTTTTAAAGGGGTGAAGGGGGCCAGCTCAGGCGTTTTGTCGCTTCAGAAAAAACTGATCATGCAATTGGATTGTTTAGTGGCCGGTAAGAAGCTTATGAGCGACATTGGCGCGAAGCTTCAAATGGTTGATGATGGCTATTACGAAACTGCTGAATTTGCTGTGAAAGATGCGGAGAAGGTTCGGGAGGACTTTCTCATTCAATACAAAAATCTTAGTGCGCTAGAAGGACCAAAAGAATCGACAGTTACCGGTCTCCTTTTTCTATTGTCGAACAAGAAAATCCTCGACAAAGAGGCAGCAAGGAAAAAGAGCCTAGGCGTGCTTGACAGGGAGTCGAGAGAACTTGTCGCCAATTTCAAAGCCGTGAATGACAAGGCTACCCTTGCAATAATCAGAAGGCAGATTAATGCATTCACGAATCGATTGGCCGTCAAGAAGAACCCAGGCTTATTGACTAGAACTCGTCTCGATACCTCTGGGAACCCCTTGGTCGTGAGGCTTCGAGACGAAGCCGTGCGGATCGAGGAGAGCCTTGAGAAACTATTGAAGCGAAGCCTGAGTAATCTCACAATTCGAGAGCTCATCAGTCAAATTAAGTCGCCGCTTTTGGTTCTCAAGAAAGACTGCAATACGGTTATTCGAGAGGCCCGGAATAGCAATGAATTGAGGGCGACTGTCACTAAAGTCACGGCCTTTTTAGATCAAATAGAAGCCAAGATCGATTCCATTGGGAGCGCGATTGCGAAGCTTGGGAATAAGATTCAATTCAACTTCGACTCCGATTTTCAACGCTTTAAAGTCGACCTCAAAGCAAAGCATTTTAAGGAAGCATTCATAGTCAAACACTTTTTGAGCCTTGAGGATTTCAATTCAATGCGAGCGTCGCTCAAGGGGAAGTCGAAAATCTTGATTTCAGCGGGCTGGATTGAGGGGGTCGCGAGGGAGCGGCTCGCGGAAGGACTCAAGGAGATCAACGACTTTCGATTGAGCTACAGCGAGAAGTTGAGTGACCAAGCGCTACTCAAAATTCAAGAACGCCCAAAGGTAAAACGGAACTACGTTCCTGGACGTCAAGAATTGATGGCTCAATTGAAAGTTGTTGAGAGCTATGTGAATCGAAGTGATGTTTTTCTCAATCATAAGGACTCTCGGTTGGCTGATCGTGACGAAAAGAATCCGAGGCCGGCCATCTCGAAGAATAACTGGCTCAAGGCTCAGATTAAGTTATTGAGGACCTTTCATTCCAAAGAACGTATGACTGAGATTAAATGCCCGGACGAATTTTCAGTGGGTCATGAGGAAGGGGTCCCAGGTTTTACTCATTCTCTCCCACAGGACGTGGTGATTCCTACTTTTGATATCGATCTCTACGAAGTGAGTGTCGCGGACTATAGAGCGTATCTAAGCTTTTACAAGTATCTCGGGAAGACTCCCAATGCGCCGGACGGTTGGGACAAAATTGGGAAGAGCTTGGCAGGGTCGCAGCCTGTTCGAGGTGTTCTTTGGAAAGACGCTGTCGCCTTCGCTCGTTGGTGTGGCAAGCGCTTACCGACAGAGCAAGAATGGGAACTCGCTGCCCGCTCGTCTATAAAAGGTCGCGGTCCCTATGCCTGGGGTAGCGCTGATCCAACGAAGGCATTGGCTTGCTTCAATCGGAGTGGGCCTGTGAATGTCGATGAGCTGAGCTCTGGAGCCACGTTGTCGGGTTGTTTTCACATGACCGGAAATGTTGCTGAATGGACGCTGAGCGATTTCAAGAAATACAGCGACAAACAGGATGACGCTGACTACAAGGGCTACGAAGGCGAGAAAGTCGTCCGAGGCGGGAGTTACGAATCGGAATCGTTAACACTCAAACTGTGGATTCGTGGTCATCAACCGCCGCAACAAAGCAGTCCGAGCATCGGCTTTCGCTGCGTCACGAGGCCATAATGCGTTCTGAAATAGAGACGAAAACTATGAAAGCTCTCCTGCAGCGCTCTTTCCTCCTGCTTCTGCTGCTAAGCACCGCTTGCATCTCTCCTCCCGAGGACTTCTCACAGGAGACGGCTTTCCTCGACAGCATCAAAGGGAAACCCTTCGAGCAAGGCGTGGCCATCTCGCCCATTCGCCAAAGTTACAAGGTCTATGAGTTCCCCGCCGTCGGTAAAAATACGAACGAATACGAAGACTCAAGCAGCTGCTATCCATCCCTCACCCCTGAAGAACAAGTTCTCCTCGAAACCCAAATTGGTCAGGCGGTCGAGCTGCTCTTTGGCGATAAGGTCGCGAAGTTGGGGAGCGCTGCCGAAGACGAGAGCGAGAGCCCCCAGGAGCGAACGAAGCGCTATTGCCGTGAGGCTGAGACCCTTAATTCTCAAATGTTCATGGACCTCGAATTGAAGGTCAATCGCGTCACCGCCAAAGGCCCGATCTTTGGATGGAGCCTCGGGGAGTTCATTGGATTCTGTTTTTATCCCTTCCATGTGCTCGTTCCGAATGAACGCTTTGAGGTTTACAAAGAGCTTGTTGTGCGCATCTACGACGCTAGGAAGCCGACAAAGCCAATCTATGAAACTGTTATCACTGGCTCGGACTCGCGACGCTTTAACGAGCTTGAGCACGGTATGAACCTCCTCAACACACCCCGCTATTATTCGAACTACCTGCTGGGAGTTCCTTCTCAATCAACGGCTGGAGGTCGCTACGACGGCGATCAATGGCAAAAGGTTTATGACTCTCTCAGTCCTCACGCCGACCGCGCCTTGCAGAAGAACTTGATTAGCACACTGAATCAGAGTCTTCGAGAGACGCTCAAGAACCCTAAAATCAAGCGGGAATTGGAGTTTGGCGACCCTGATAACGCCATGACCTTCACCTTTTGCGTCGGGCAGGATCAACCGAATACAAAGGATCGCGAGGACGGGACTCGTTATGCGGTGAAGGACGCGGAGAATGTCCATGGGCAACTTCTGAAAACCGCGGGGCCTCAGCAGAATTTTCTCTTCCGTGGTCCAGTGAAGAAGAGCAAGCTGGTGACCGCGCTGACGAATCTTCGCACTAAATCTGTTGACCGAGTCTTGTTCTACTTTTCTGGTCAGGGCGTCCATAAGAAAGGATGGGGAGAGGGGCTCTTGTTGGAGAATCGTGATGTTCTTTGGCTCAAAGAACTGGAAGAGATCTTCCTGAAGGTCCCAGCGCAGAATGTTGTCTTTCTCTTTGATACTTCCTTTGGCGGGTCGAGCTATCGAGCGTTGAAGCGGGGCCGCCGAACAGGACCGCGATCAGAAAAGCTAGATCCTGAGAATGAGGCTGAATACCTCGCGCCGATCTTTGACACGAATCGAGGATGGCAGGTCATATGCAGCGCGAGTTGCGACGAGGCGACCGGAGAATATCGTTCTCAGGGTCTTTTCACAGGACTTTTCTTAGAGAAGTTGAAAAGTTCTTCGACCCTTGATTTGAGCACACTTGGCGACGATTTAACGGCTCTTGTTTCCAGTCGTAGTGAAGCGCTCTTCGGGCGAGCCCACAAGCCTTTTAGAGCTCCGGCCAGCGGACGCCGCGAATTCTTGTTAAGGCGCTCTGAATTGAAGCCGAAATCGGAGAAAAAAACGCCCGTCAAGGTCAATACCAAAGCCGCAAAAGGCCAAGACAAGAAAGGCGATTCTTGAAGCCCTGACATCCAATTTGTAAGCTCTTGCCGTCATACTCCAAACCAGTGAGGAAAGTTATGTCTGGCGAAGAACAAGTTACAGAAGTCAAAAAAGGCGAAGAATTCACTTTTCAAGCAGAGATGAAGCAGCTCCTTCATCTCATTATTCACTCTCTTTACCAACACAAAGAGATCTTCCTTAGAGAACTGATTTCCAATGCTTCCGATGCACTCAACACGGCTCACAGCCGTTTGTTGGTCGATCAGTCTCTCTTCGATGCGGACGCCAAACTCGGAATAGAGATTAGCACTGACAAAGACGCTAAGACCTTGACCATCACAGACTCTGGCATCGGGATGTCCCGAGAAGACCTCATTGACAACCTCGGAACGATTGCTCGCTCCGGAACTCAGGGCTTCCTCGAACAGCTCAAAGCTGCTGGAGAAGAAGGCGCAAGCGACCTCATCGGTCACTTCGGTGTCGGCTTTTACTCGGCCTTCATGGTGGCTGATAAAGTGGTTGTTCGGACGCGCTCGATTGAGACGGACGGCAAGGCCCTTGAGTGGAGCTCAGAAGGTGGCAACGCCTTTGAAATCAGTGAGGTTGAAAAGGAGACTCGGGGCACCGAGATCATCCTTCACCTGAACGAAGAGAATCAAGACTTCGCGGAAGATCACCGCGTGAAGTCAGTCATTAAGAAATATTCGAACTATGTCTTCTTCCCCATCACTATGGGCGAAGAGCAAGTCAACGAAATCACCGCGATCTGGACGAAGCGTAAGAGCGAAGTCACCGAGGAAGAATACGAAGAGTTCTTCAAGACCGTCTCTGGCAACTTCGGCAAGCCGCTGACGACCATTCACACAACTGTGGAGGGCAACCTTCAGTATCACGCGCTGCTCTACATTCCTGAGTCAGCCTCCTTTGAGCAGCTCTTTGGCAAAGAGGTCAAGGGCATTAAATTGTATTGCCGCAAGGTCTTCGTCCATGACGGTGACACGGGCCTCTTGCCACCTTACTTGCGCTTTGTGACCGGGGTCGTCGACTCTGAAGATCTGCCCTTGAACGTCTCCCGTGAGGTTGTTCAGAACAACCCAGTGAGCGCCAAGATTGGTAAGGCTCTGACGAAGAAGGTCCTCGGTGAAATTGAGTCCATGGCGAAGAACGACATGGAGACCTTCAAGAAGTTTTGGACGTCGTTCTCAAGAGTCTTCAAAGAAGGCCTTCGCTCAGACTTCCTCCGCAAAGAGCAGCTCCTAGAGCTCATGCACTATGAGACCTCCACGCAGGATGCTGAGAGCCTTCACACTCTGTCAGCCTACGTCGAGCGTATGCCCGAGAAGCAGACAGAGATCTATTATGTCGCCGGCGATAGCCGAGAGGCTGCGCTGCTCAATCCTAAGATCGAGTATTTCAAGAAGCACAATATTGAGGTCTTGCTCTTCCTTGATCCCGTTGATGAATTTGTCATTGGCGACGGGTTCTCCGAAGCCAAGTACAAAGAGAAGCCGCTCAAAGAAATCGATCAGGCCGACTTGTCCTGGATTGAAGAGAGCGACGACGAGGACGTTGAGCAGGCTTCTGACGACGAGCTAGCGAGCTTGATTGTGGCTATGAAGGACACGATCGGTGAGCAAGTCGAGGACGTTCAGAAGAGCAGTCGTCTTGTCGATAGTCCATGTGCTCTTGTGTCGTCAAAAGACGGCATGAGCTCTCAAATGGAAAAAATGATGAAGATGATGAACGAGCAATTTGAGGGATCGAAGCGGATCCTTGAGATCAATCCTAAGAACAGCATTATTCGTGCTTTGGCCAAGCTCGCCAAGAAAGACGCCGAGTCCGATTTCCTCAAGGCCTGCGCTGAGCAGCTCTTTGAGAATGTCATGTTGATTGAGGGCAACCTCAAGAGCACCGAAAAGATGGTCGCTCGCAACTATGTCTTCATGGAGAAGGCGCTTGAGAACGTCGACGCCTGATTGGCGTTCCATTCGATTGTTTGAAGAAGAAGGTCAGCGCTTTAGCTGGCCTTTTTTCGTGGACTCTATTTTCGAAAGAAGACATCCCTCGCCTGTTGGCAAACCATTGCAACCGCAGGATGTTGAACGTTCTTCTCAACCGTGATGGCGTAAAACTTCTCCTCCACATCTTCGAGGACCCCAAGCAGTTGGCAGTGGTAATGCTCACGAACCTCTTCAGCAACGATCGCGGGGACGGGGAAGATTCCCTGGCCTCCTTCACCAAAGGCCTTTAGAAGCGCGCTGTCTTCGTGCTCGGCGATGATATGGGGACGGATTCGGTTGCGGTGAAACCAACGGTCGAGAGACTTCCTGAGCGCGGTGTCGTCGGTGGGGAGGAGGAACGGCGCGTGATCGAGGCACTGTGGGAAGTTGTCTTGATAACGTTGAGCGAGTTTATCCTCGGCCATGAGGGCGACAGAGCACTTGCCGAGGAGGTGATTGTAGGCCCTGACGGAGATGTTTGGAGGAACGGGGACGTCGGAGAGGACCACGTCGAAGTTGTGGAGTGCTAATTCGGCGAGGAGGCGTTCGGCCTTGTCTTCGTGGCAAATCAAGCGAGTGGGAGCATCGCTCTTGAGGGCGGGTTCGAGGAGGTGGTGGACAACGAATTTGGGGAGGGCGTTGGCGACTCCGACGACGAGCGTGCGATCGTCTTCATGGAGATGTCCGGAGAGGAAGTCCTGGAGTTCTCTGCCTATGGTGAAGATGGAACTGGCGTAGGAAAAAACCTTGTGACCGAGTTTTGTCAACTGGAGGCTTCGGTGTTGGCGGTCAAAGAGTTGTTTGCCGATCGACTTCTCAAGTGCACGAATCTGACTACTTATGGTTTGCGGAGTAATACTCAACTCCTCGCTTGCCTTGGCGAGGTTGCCAGCCTTCGCAACCGTATAGAAATAGTAGAGATGATGGTAGTTCAGAAAATCCATGGGTCCTCTTTCTCTAACGGATAATCGAATAGTTTGAGTGAATAGTCAACCGAAAGCTGACTAAATTGATCAGCTTTTTTCTTACTAAAGTTATTGTTAATTCGATTTGATCGAATCTATGAGACAGGCTAGGCTAAACTTGAGATCCAATAACAACTTATCTATGAGATAGAGATTTAGAGAGCTAGGACAACAGGCATGGAATCAACTCCAATTGAAAACTCGAAAGGGTCATGGGGGAAAGAATTCACGGCCTCTGTCGTCGTGTTCTTAGTCGCTCTGCCTCTCTGTATGGGCGTCGCGATCGCCTCGGGGATGTCTCCAGAGAAAGGCATCCTCACGGGAATCATTGGTGGTCTCATCGTGGGTATCTTTGCCGGTTCGCCCTTGCAGGTCAGTGGGCCGGCGGCCAGCCTCTCCGTTCTTTGCTGGGCAAACATTCAAGACTTTGGCATTGAGACCTTTGCCTTGATTGTCCTACTCGCTGGGGCGATTCAAATTGTATCCGGGCTCTTGCGCCTTGGGCAGTGGTTTCGAGCAACCTCGCCAGCGGTGATTTATGGGATGCTTGGGGGGATTGGAGTGCTGATCTTTGCCAGCCAGTTCCACATCATGGTCGACGATTCTCCCCGAGAGAGCGGCTTTCAGAATCTCATCTCTATCCCAGAAGCGATCTATAAGGGTGTGGTTCCCACCGAGAATAAAAGTCATCACCTGGCCGCATATATTGGATTGCTGACGATTGCATCGCTCATACTCTGGGAGCGCTTCCGTCCCAAGTCTATGCAGTCTATTCCTGGGGCGCTTGTCGCCGTGGTTCTCGCTTCTGTTGTGGCATTAGTTGGCGGCCTTGAAGTTCAATATGTCACTGTCCCTGAGACTTTGGCCGATGCCTTAGACTTCCCACAAATGAGCATCTTCGATCAGATTCGTGATGCGAATATTTGGACCGCAGCCGCGACCCTCGCTTTTGTAGCAAGCGCCGCGACCCTCCTGACCTCTGTCGCAGTCGATCAAATGCACACTGGACCTCGAACAAGTTACGACCGAGAGTTGGTCGCTCAGGGAATCGGAAACATCCTCTGTGGTGTTGTTGGAGCCTTGCCGGTCGCCGGGGTGATCGTGCGTAGCTCCGCCAACGTAAAGGCGGGGAGCCGCAGCCGCGCCTCAACGATTCTCCATGGCGTCTGGCTTGTCATCTTCGTTGTCGTCTTGCCATCTCTTCTCGCCCTCATTCCAACAGCATCTTTGGCTGCGATTCTTGTTTACACAGGATACAAGCTGGTCTCTCCCGAGCGGATTCGGGCCCTGAAAGCCTATGGCCGCAATGAAGTGGGCATCTACTTTGTCACGCTCTGCTCCATTGTTCTCATTGGTCTCTTCGAAGGCATTCTCATTGGCTTTGGCCTCTCTGTCCTTGGCATCTTGACAGTCACAACAAGCCTTCACATCGACGTTGATCCTCCTTGCGACGAAGGACGCAGGGATATTCACCTGGTTGGAAAAGCGACCTTCCTCAAGATTCCTCTGCTCGCTAAAGAGCTTGATAAGCTCGATTCCAATAAAGAGTATCACTTGTATTTCGATAAATTGACCTACATCGATCATGCCTGCTTAGAGCTGTTGTCCGATTGGGGTAAGCAAACTCAAAGTAAAGGGGGCAAGCTCATTGTTGAGTGGGAGACTCTTAGAGATCGCAATAACTACTCGGACCGCTTGAAAGCATTCCGCGATGACGAGTTTGACGATGCCAAGACTGAAAAGGATCCTGTCACAGCTTCTGCCTGACTTCAATGCTTCTTGTCCAATAAAACGAACTCCAAAAATCTGGTCCTCGCCGAACTAATGATTCGGGGAGGCCCAGTGTCTTTATCTATGAAAATGGA
>JARGOJ010000177.1:8956-11967 GCA_029210225.1 Planctomycetota bacterium | reverse complement strand
CAAAGACCATCAAATGTCGAAGGCTCCACAAAGAGATATGTCAGACTGGCCAAAATCCTTCCTCCCTCTTTCATTCCAATCCATCCTTTTGTATGAAACCCCATAACCATTGACCCATTCTCAACGATGGGCGAGGAGGCTGAAATTACTGCGGGACGAGAAACTCAAGACTCTACTGAAGAAAACCAAAAGCTTTGGGCCGATCGAGGATGGTATCTCGCCGTCGAATACGGTCTTCTCCCCGGTAAAGAACGCTTCCTAAAACGGCTAGAAAAAATTCGCGATCTTGGAACCTTCAAAGAGCTTTTGGAATCGGGTGGATCGATCACCTACCGGAACCTCTTCCGGCAAACCGAACTCCAAGACGCATGGGCCCTCATGACCGCCGTCCAGTCCTGGAAGAAGAAGGTCACCCTCTACCTCAACGGCCGCCCCCTCGACTGGAAAGACGCCTCCCAAATCGTATGGTGCGGCGGCTACCTGGAAAAAGAGAACCCCTGCCGCGGAGACGCAAGCGCCCGACGCTACGACGTCGGCTGCAACAACAAACTCAACTTCGCCCCCTTCCAATTTGACCGCGTTGAAGACAGCCGACGACACATCATGACCTTCGCCGAGCTGCGCTCCGACGCCCACTATCACTTCGACTGCGACGCCATCCGAGATTTCCTCTCCGAAGGAGACTGCGCAAAATATTGCCCGCTCTCGCCAGCCCGGCAGAACCTGCCCCTCGAAGAGATGTTTCAACCACTCTCGACCCAAAAACTTGGCTGGCAAGTCGTCCTCCGCATGAGCAAAGAGCTAGAGCGAAAACTTGGCGCCGCCGCGCTGAAGCGAGACCACGCCTTCCAAAAATCATCCTCTGCCAGCTCGATGATTGGCCCCATGCCCCTCGAAATTAACGAAGTCGGCGGCCAAGCAAGCCTCTTTCTCGCCAACGACCCAAGCGGTCCTCCCGTCTCAAGCGGCGAAGTCGATATCACTGTCAGAGTCCAACGCGCCCTCGATGAAGGCATCCGCCTCCGAGCCATCCGTAAGGGCGAACGATACTGCCGCGCCGCCGGTCGACGAGATGAAATTGAACAAGTCTTCAACCTCGAACCCATGTTCGTCCTCGACCCCGACAGAGACCCCGCAGAATTCCCCGGTTTCGAACTCGAAAGCCTCCCTCAAAACAACCCCGGATATCAGGCATGGGTCAAGAACGCCATGAAATGCTTTCAACTCCATGACAGCGAAGAGTAGTTTCCCCGTCTCTGACACGTCCCCTCCCTGATAACCACCCTCCGTCTGCCCTATGACAGTCTGCCGCAACAGTCTTCTCATCTTGGAACCCCTACTGAAAGGACCTCTTTCTTGGCCAAGAAAAAAAGTGACGCCTCCCCCAAAGCACCCATCCTCGCTCCCTGGGCCATCGAAGTCGCCGAGTACATCCGCGCTCGCTTCCCCATTCTCTACATCGTCACCCCCGAAGAACAACGGTGCATCACCGAGCTCGACAAGGTCGCCATCACCCTTCGCAAGCGTTTCCATCTCTGGACTGAAACCGATGGCCTCGTCAATCCAACCCTCACCACAGAGCTCCCTGACCCCCGCAGCCGTGACCCTCTCGTCATGCTCGGCGGACTCCTTAAGCGCAACTACCCCGAGCTCCTCGTCACCCTAGACCTCCACGTTTTCCTTGAAAATCACGGCGTCCGCCGTCGCCTCCGCGACCTCGCCAGTAAACTCCTCTCAACAGAATCAACCCTGATCATCCTCGCCCCCCGATTGGTCCTCCCCCAAGACCTCACCAAAGATATCACCGTCATCGACGCCCCCCTCCCAGATCGCGAAGAACTCGGAACCCACTTGGAGCTGATACAGGAGAAGCTGAAGTCGTCCCGAAAAGGTCGAGTGAAAGTTAATAAGCGCGAACGAGAAGAGCTGATTCGCTCCGCTCAGGGCATGTGCACCCACGAATTCGAGCAAACCCTCGCCCTCGCCAACATCAAGCATGGCTCCATCGACTCCCGAGCCATCCCGCTGGTCCTCAGGGAGAAAGAACAGATCCTCCGCAAGTCGTCTATTCTTGAGCCCGTCCACTGGGACCAAAACCTCTCCGTGATCGGAGGCCTAGATCTCCTCAAAGAGTTTCTCAACGCCCGACGAGAAGCGTTCTCCGAGCGCGCCCGGGAGTTTGGACTCCCTATGCCCAAAGGAATCTGCTTGATCGGTGTCCAGGGCTGCGGGAAGAGCATCACCGCCAAAGCCGTCGCAAAACTCTATCGCCTGCCCCTGGTCCGGATGGATATGGGTCGGCTCTTCGCTGGCTTGGTGGGACAATCCGAAGAGAACGCCCGACTAGCATTGAAGCTCGCCGAGTCAATGGCGCCCTGTGTCCTCTGGATTGACGAGCTTGAAAAGGGCTTCGCCGGAATGGGGTCATCAAATATGTCCGACGGTGGAACCACCGCCCGAGTCATTGGATATATGACGACCTGGCTCCAAGAACGAGAATCCCCAGTTTATGTCGTCGCGACCGCCAACGACATCACCCAGTTGCCCCCAGAATTGCTTCGAAAAGGACGCTTCGACGAAATCTTTTTTGTCGATCTCCCCGCTCCAAAGGAACGGGTCGAAATCTTCCGAATTCACCTGGAGAAGCGCGGCCGCGTCGCGGCGGACTTCGATCTGGAACAACTCGCCGACTCCAGCCGGGGCTTCTCTGGGGCTGAAATTGAACAAGCAATTATCTCGGGGCTCTTCGAAGCCTTCAACGCCCGCCGTCCCTTGAGTACAAGAGACATCGCCGCATCTGTAGAGAGCATCGTGCCCCTCGCTGTTATGATGCGTGAGAACATTGCCCTGCTCCGCAGCTGGGCCCGATTCCGCGCTCGCCGGATGAGTGCGAAAGATCGCGCTCATGCCAAAGGGCGACGTTCTCGAGGGCTGGCGTTACGGCCGAGCGTACGAGACGGGCGAGGCCTGTCAGGTTTTCAGTCAGGACAGGGTCGCGCTTGTGCGGCATG
>JARGOJ010000177.1:0-8946 GCA_029210225.1 Planctomycetota bacterium | reverse complement strand
CAGTTGGGCCCGGTTCCGCGCTCGCCGCGCTTCAAGCATGGTCGATTTGGCCTACGAGATCGAATCGGACACGCCGGAAGAAACTGAACGTTGAGATTCGGGTCTCGCGCCATTAGACTGCCAGATTCAAACTAGGGAAGGCACAAGCAAGCATGGGTGAACTCACCGCAGGCGAGCGATTCGAATGGCTCCAAACATGGGTCGATCCATCTCTCTCCGAAACCCTCGACGAAAATCAGGCTCAACTCGCCCAACGTTGCCCGCGCTGCCAATGGCTCGATGCCATCACAGAGCCGGAGTGCTTTCGTTGCGGCTTCCTATTTGTCGAACAAGTCAGCCTCGGCCCCGACCGCGGTGACAGCGACGAGAAGAGCGGAAAAAAGGCGATCGTCAAAACCATCGCCTCCCCATCCCCCGTCTCCCTCAGCTTCATGTCGCCAAACTCCCTGTTCGAATCGAAGAACGATAAACCCGCATACTTCCACCTCCGACGCAGGGTCATCGAACGAAGCCTCATCCCCGGATTTGAAAAGCTACTCTCACTCTCCGAAGTCAATCGCGAGATCTTTCAAAACTACGACCATCAACAAGAAGTCGCTCTCAAAGCCCTCCAAGAAATGGGCGGCGTCGCCCTCCTCGCCGACGAAACCGGCCTGGGAAAGACCATCGAAGCCGGACTCATCACCAAAGAACTGATGATCCGCGGCCTGGTCCAATCACTTATTGTCATTGTCCCCGCCTCACTCACACTGCAGTGGCAAGAAGAACTCAAAGACAAGCTCGAACTCGACGCGAAGGTCGTGCGAAATCTCAAAGATTGGGTTGGCGAGCCAAAAATTGTCCTCTGCAGCTACGCCACGATCCGCGGCAAAACCGTCGGCAAACACCTTCGCGAACGCCCCTGGGACCTCATGATCTGCGATGAAGCCCATTACCTAAAAAATCGCGCCACCAAACAATATAAGGCCGTCAATCGCATCGCTAGAAAATATGTCTTATTGCTCTCTGCCACACCCTTTCACAATAAATTAATTGAATTGAAAAACCTCCTCGACCTACTCAAACCCGGACTTTTCGGCTCGACGAGGGCGTTTAATAAGCAATATGTCAATTCGGGAGATCCGCGAAAACCAATCAACGTTCACCACTTAAAGACAATTCTCAATGAAGTCATGATTCGTAACCGCCGCAGCAAAGTCTTACTAACCCTCCCCCCACGCCGCGCCTGCATCGTCCACTTGGAATTGACCAAAGAAGAACGGACCTTCTACGACAACGTCTCAAGATTTATCAGCAACGAAGTGAAACATCTCCTCGGCCGCTTCAAGCCAAACAAGGGCATGCGCCCAGGCAAGATGGCCAGCAAAGCCGCCGCCAACCGTCGCGGCGCGAAGTCTTACTCTTACGTCCTCGCCCTAATCTCACTGCAACGAGAGACCTGCTCCTCCCCTGCGGCGGTCTACAAAACCCTCGTGAGGATGTCCGAAGACTACGACCATCCTCTCGAAGTTCGCAATCACCTGGCAACCCTGGCCGAAGAAGCCGCCGCCCTCGGAACAAGCCGGAAAACCGCAGCGGTCTACGAGATCTTAGAGCAGTTTGAAGGACGACTTGTCATCTTCTGCGAATTCCTCGCGACCATCGATGACCTCGCCACACGACTGACCAATCGTGGCGAAAAGATCATTAAGTTTGATGGACGAATGACAGCCCTCGCCAAACAGGCCGCTATCAAGAAATTCCGAGACGAAGGGCGGGTCCTCATTGCCAGCCGCGCCGGCGGTGAAGGATTGAACATTCAATTCTGCCAAAACATGGTCAACTACGACCTCCCGTGGAACCCCATGAGCGTCGAACAACGGATTGGACGCCTCCATCGCCTCGGGCAAACCGGCGATGTCAACGTCTTCAACCTCTCCGTTAAAGACACCATCGAATCCCGAGTCCTAGAACTCCTGACAACAAAGATTCAACTATTCGCCACCGTCATCGGCGAAATTGACCTCATTCTCGGAAACATGGAAGACAACCGCAGCTTCGAACAAATGCTCCGTGACTCATGGGTCCAATCACAATTGACTGGTGAAGAAGATGGCGAGTTTAACAAGCTCGGCGAAGATATCACCGAAGCCCGCAAAGCCTATGAAGACCTCGAAGAGAACAAGAAGATCCTCGACTCCGTCAGTCCTTGAGTCGAACCCGAATTAGCAATAATTGAGTTCGGCCTTCCCGGCGAGACGCCACGACCTCGCCAATATCTTCAATCTTCATCCAGGGACACCAACGCTCCCGCCAATTATCCCGGAAGCAGAGATAGCTGATCTCATTCTGAACTAAAAATCGTTTCAACTCAGCCTTCGAAGCGAATCGCGGCAAGGGCTGGTCCTCCACTCCAGCATAGTAGGCGACGCGCGATTCTATGGACGCAACCCGAGCGGCGACCTTCTCCTCCACAAGCGCCCTCGCCAGCTCTCTCACAATGCCCTTGCCCCGCCTCTCGACCTTGAAAGCGCTAATTCCAAGAACGAGGAGTAGAATTCCCAAGACGGCGCCGTATCCGCGCTTGTGAAGGCGCCTCAGCCTCGGGGCGACCGCGTCCAGAGAAACGCCAGCTCCAAGACACACCAGCAACACAAAGGGCAGGAGATAGCGCTTCTGAGGCGTCACTGTCGAGATGACGAGGATGTGAAGGGCCAGGAGAACCGTCAGCTCCCAGGGCCAACGGCGAGCTCTCCCAAGCAGGAAGAGCCCCGGACAGGCCAGCAGGAACAATACCCAATGGCTCACTCTGGGAATAAGTAAGAGGCACTGACCAAAGCCATGCACCGACTTTTTTAGGAAGAGCATCGGGCGGGACGACAATAAATCAGTCAGGTCTTTCTTCGCCGAGCGTGGCGTCTTCGTGTCTGCTAACGCGTCATTCTCCTTTTGGAAGTGCTCATGAATCTCCGCAACCGGCGTGTTTTGCGCCTCGGAGAACTTCGCTAGCCCACCGATGACCGTCCCTTCCTTCTTGGTAAAAGTCCAGCGTCCGCTCTCCTGCTTAAGATAGTAGGAATAGGGCGCAATCACCGTGAGACTCGTCAGAAGCACGAGCGCAATGCAGCACGCTCGAATAAACACCGAGCGGCGCTCTTCTTCCTGGCCTCTTCGCCCGCATAAAAAGGCGGCGCCCAAGATAATGACAATTCCCTCAGGGCGAATCAGAGTCAGCGCTCCGGCGAGGAAACCGAGCAAGATAGAGAGCCCGATCGCCCTTTGTTTCTGCTGTTCATAGAGCAACGCAACGATGGTCATAAAAACGAATAGATAGACGCTCTCAGCGAGGATCTCGGCAGAGCAGGTGACAAGACTTGGTGTCAACAGAATGAGCAGTGACGCCGCGAACAACGCTCTCTCACTCAAAAAATTCTTGGCGTAGACCCGAAAAGGGAGCACCAAAGCAGCGCCAGCGATCACCGATAAAACGAGCGCTCCAAAGTGCGGACCGATGAAGAGAGCTATGGCCGCAGACAAGACGGCGTAGAGGGGAGGATAGTAGGCACTGAGTCCGGTGTTCCAATCCCCCGATGAGAAGGCCCCTGTTTGCTGGATATAAACAACGCTGTCTCGTGCGACCACTGTGACGAGGAAAGTCTTAACAATCCTAAATATCAAGGCTCCGAAGAGCAGCAAGTATGTTTGCAGGGTCAGCAGCGAGCGCATAGGTCAGGGTTGACTCGTGATGAGCTGGGCGAGGTCATAGACCCCAAGCACTGTTCTCTGGCGCAAAGCCTCATTGGACGCGGCAAGCATGACTCTCTGCTGACGCAGGTTTTCACTGCGAAGGAGAAGAGAAACACTCTCAGGAGTGAGGGACCTGGCCTTAGCGAGAGCGTGGAGCTGGGCTTTGTGGTGGGCAGGAAAGAGCTGACGAGCTTCGACCGCATTCAACGGACGACTTTGGGCCGAACTGCCGGTCCCCACCACCTGGCCATTAAAGGACCGGACGATCGATGGCCTTCTGTAGACGATCTTCGTGGCCTTAACGAGTTCGCTCCGTAGTCCATCTTGGAGCTTGAACAAGGCTAGGTAATCGCCGATCAGAAAGCGATCCGACGCCGCCTCTAAGCGTTCGTGAAGACCTCGCTTATGGCTGAATTCCAGTTGTTCTCGGAGCTGCGCTCTTTGTTTTCGTAGTCGAGCAAGGCGAGCTTCGTTTCGGCGAAAAACACTGAGTCTCGCAAAGGCGGCATTTTTGCTGCCCCGATTTTGACCGCGAATCGCTGTGGCTTGGGCCAAAAAACTGTTGAATCCACCAGTCGCTTCTCTGAGGCGCTCTGTGGGGGTGCTGCTCTTCAGAATGGCGATCAGCTCAGCCTCGCCGAGGTCTTTGTAATCTTTAAGAGCCGGCACCTCACCCGGCGGATTCGAGGCCACAGTCACCACCGGCTTCGTCTCACCCTTCTGCCTGCTTTTTTCCAAGCGGAGATGGCTCATGAGCAGAGCGCGAGCTTTCGATTCCAGGTCGTTTCGCTGCTCTGCATTGGCAAACTTCGAAGCGGTTCTGTACGCTCGAATGGCGGCTAAATTCTGTCCATTGATCTCGTATTCGAGAGCCTTGTTAATTGCTCGTGCGAGCCGCAACTCGCGCCGAGCCTCCCGATCTTTTTGAAGGTCCGTGTCACTCTTCGCGTTTTTCTTGGGGCTATCTGGCTGAGCCTCGGAGCTTGCTTGGGGCTGAATGCCCTTGCGTATTGTGACTTCGGCTTGGGGAGCCTCGTCGGAGAGATGCTCCTGTTTAGGCGGTATTGCTTCGATGGACTCCGTTGATTGGCAGGCAGCAAGACCCAAAAACAGGACTGCGACGATAAGAACCGGGACATTATTAATTCTCATGGTCGTTCATTCCTTTCCCGCCGAAGCTCCATAGCACTAACCATACTAATTATGGTGCCGCGCTCCCTTTTGACAATGGAACAGCCCTAAAATCACGAGAATAGTCCCTTCCTTTTTTGCGAACACGCTGTCAACGTTGATTCGCCTTTGACAAAGCCTTTTACCTTGTTCAAGCGTTTTGAAACATCAAGGGAACTCGATTGGAGGACGGTGAGTCAAACGATTCACGACTGTGTCTTGCTTAGGAGACAGAAAAGAAAGTGACGCTCTAGATCAACGTGGGCTTACTTTTCCCACTAAAAATGCCGATCAGTTGGGGAGAGGGTTTTGCTTTGGCTTTGGGGTCGACATGCTAAGGTGTACAAGCTTGGGCGAGACCAAGAAGAATAACGGCGCGGGGAACTTGTGACATCCAGTCCAAACCATAAAAACCCGAATCAAATTCCAGCTGATTCCGAAGACACGGTCATCCATCGCGTGGTGATATCCCACGATGAAACTCGTATCGACGTCGACTCGAAAGCTCTTCAAGACGCAGCCACAGGAATCATTGAGCCATCCATCGGCCCCTCGGATCTCACCGTCGAGCTGAACAAAGCAAGCACCGACGAATACGTCGCCGCCGATCCTGAAATCAGTGGCACGGTAGAGCTCCCCGACCCCTTCACAGCTCCCTCAAATGGCTTGGATTCAGCTTCTCAGACCCGCCCCACTGACGTCACCGTCATCGTCACAAAACCTACTGAATCCGGAGAGACACGGCCTAAACGGCGCTTCACAACACGGCGGCGAAACCCGAACCGATCAACCTCGTCCATCCGTATCGGCAAGACAAAGATTGATATCCCTGACGACGCCGAAGAGGTCGGTCCGTACATGGTCCTCGAAGAGATTGCTCGGGGAGGAATGGGGGTCGTTTACAAGGCGTACCGGGAGGATCTCAATAAGATTTTCGCCCTGAAGGTTCTCATTGCCGGAGAGCACGCCTCCGAAGAGAGCTTGGAGAGGTTTCGAAGAGAAGCCCAATCCGCCGCCAAGCTAGACCGACACCCAAATATCATTCAGGTCTTTGACGCAGGCTCTGAGGACGAACTTCACTATTTCACAATGGACTTCGTGGAGGGTTGCAGCCTCGCCGAAGCCGTCCGCTCCGAGAACCCCCTCCCGGTCCACCTCATGTCTCCAAGGCGCTCTGCAGAAGTTGTGAGTAAGATCGCCCGCGCTCTTCATTATGCCCACTGCGCCGATATCATTCACCGTGATGTCAAGCCCCACAATGTCCTCTTGGATATGAAGGGGGAGCCCTTTCTAACCGACTTTGGCCTCGCCAAAAACCTCGATGAAAGCGGTCACATCACTCGCACTGGATCCATCCTGGGGTCGCCGCCCTTTATGCCTCCAGAACAGGCTCGCGGCGATCTTGGCGATATCGATTGGCGCTCCGACATTTACTCCCTCGGCGCAACTCTCTATTTCGCGCTGTGCAAACGTCCTCCCTTCGAAGGCGACACCATCCTTCAAACTCTCAGAGCCGTCGTCGACGACGAGCCCGTTGCCCCGAGGGCTATTGTTCCAGGCTTACACCGTGACCTTGAGACCATATGCCTGAAGGCCATGGATCGAGAAGCCGACTGCCGTTATGCGTCGGCCCTTGAGTTTGCCGAGGACCTCGAAGCCTTCTTGGATGGACGCGCCATTTCTGCCGTGCCCCTGTCACGATCCGCCAAGGCCCGGCGCTACCTAGAGAAGCATCCTCAAGTCTTAGCCGCCCTCGCGGTCTTCGTCGCGCTCCTCTGTGCTCTGACCGCCAATCACTTCACCAAGAGAGCGCGACTCGTGTTTCGCACTGAGCCCAGCGGCGCGACCGTTTACATCGACGGCGAGGCGTCCGGAGTGACTCCTCTCGAAGATCTTCAACTCTCTCCTGGACCTCATGAAATGCGGGCCGTTCATACCGGCTATCGTGAAGTCAATCTTGGCTCCATCGACTTTCGTCGCGCTGAGACCGTCTCTCTCACCATCCCCCTGGTATCCTCGAAGGGAACCCTCGTTGTCCTCACAAACCCCTCCCTCGCATCCCTGAGGATAGGTCAGCTCAACCAAGCCGGGCAAGCTGTTTGGATTCAAAATAGTCGGTCACCCTTCTTTGGTGACCTCCCAGCGGGTTCCGGATACATTGTCGAAGCCACCGCACCCGGTTATCGAAAAACTCGATCGCCGCCGTTTAAGTTGAATTACGGTCGTGAACGAAAAGACATCACCCTCACCCTAGAGCCCGACGATGGCTCTCTGGAGATTGAAGGCCAACCTAAGAATACGCCGGTCAAAATTGTTCGGGAGCGCCCTGTCAATAGCGCTGTCGCGGGCATCGGCCATCCTCTTGGAGGCGCGGTCTTCCCCGGCGAAGTGGTCTCCATCACACCCTTACCTTTTCTTGGGAAACTGAGCCTCCCGACAGGAGATTACACGGTCACCGCAGGAGCTCCTGGTCTTCGGACCCGGGCCGACTTCGTCGCCGTTCGTTACAAAGAGACCACGAGCTTGCGCCTCGACCTGAGCACCAGGCGCCTCTGGCTCACAGATTTAGGCCCCGTCGCGGCGGGGGCTCCTGTGAGCTTCGACGTCAACGGTGATGGGGTGCTCGATTTAATAGTCGGACGCCGAGGCGCGCCCTTCGCTATCTGCTCTGGGGACGACGGTCGCCTGCTGCAGGCAAGTGAGCGCTTTGCCCTGGAAACTAAGAATGCACGCCCTCTCGGAGTCATTAGCAAAAACAATCGATCCTTAATTGTCGCGGTCCAAGGCGGGCGAATTGTCGCCTTTGATTTGCGCCTCGGAGACACCGTTTGGAGCTTGCCACACTCCGGAAGCTCAGTGAAAGCCCGAATCTTTAAGCACTACGTCCTCGGTGTGACTCGCAAAGGGCGCAGCTTCATCGTCGATGCCTGGGCCGGGCGCATGGTCTATTCCACCCAACACGCAAAAATGAACCGCCCTCAACAAGCTCCTCTGGCCATGGAAAGCCAGGCAGGGTTCCCTTTATGCGCGATAGGCGGACAGGGGAAGACGACCGCAAACATTCGAGTGATCGACCCAAACAACGGCACTGAGATCTGGCAGAAATCGATTTATCGGGGAAAAGCACTCTCCGCTTATAGGTCAGCAAACAATGGCCAAGATGCCTACGTTTTAGTGGCGTCTGGACGGAAGCTGATCCAATTTCACCCGACAAAAGGCACCGACCTCAAGGTCGTCCTTCCTGGGGAAGAAATCGTCGCGAGGCCAATCATCGCTGACTTCACCGGTGATGATCTCGACGATTGGGTTTTCGCCACGGAAACAGGCGCGATCCGCATCGTCTATGGCCACGATATTGTCCATTCGCCCCGGGAACCCAAATCCCACGTTCTGTTTTACAGTGATGGGGTGCCGAGCGCCCCCCTGATTGGCGCCGACCTCGATGGTGACGGAGCCGCAGAGCTTATTCTCAGTTCCACCGACCGAAGCCTGTACGCCTATAAGACAACGACGAACTCATTTCTCTTTAAGATGCGTCCTTTCTCACCGCTGTCAAATTTCATCACCGATGCCAAGCTCCGGGGCTTAAAGACCGAGCGCGGGCGCGTTGTAGGAATGAAAGATGGCGACTTCGATGGTGATGGCTGCCTGGACATCGCCTTTGTCTCAGACGACGGCCGCGCTGGAGTCATTTCTGGAGGACCCGGTCCCCTGGCCTGGAGCCGAAAAATCCCTGGGGCCCTGGCCCAAAGCTCTCTTGACCGTGGTGATTTGCTCGTCGGCACAAGCACCGGTTACTTCATTAAGCTCACAGCGAATGACGGTCTCCGCGCCTTTGACAATGACATACTTGTTCAGGAGAGAGGAGTCCAATGGACCTTTGCGGACTTGGATCATGACGATCACGAAGATGCCCTGATCTGTGGCCTTCGCACCGGAGTCATCGCGGTCTCGGGACTAGACGGCCAGTTTTTGTGGAAGCGCCCGCACATAGGTGTTCGCAAGAAGCTGCAGATTCGCGCTTTTAGGAATCGAGTCGACGACAAGCAC
>JARGOJ010000176.1 GCA_029210225.1 Planctomycetota bacterium | reverse complement strand
TAACCGGTGGGCAGACACCGTTTCGCGCAACGAGCCTGTTCCAATTAGCCGAAGATCTGCTCTGCAAGCCTCCAGATCTCTCAGCGCTGGAGAGTGAACAATCGCCTGTTCTTCATGCGCTGGACACAGCCTTCAACAAGGACCCAATGCTCCGCCAATTGAGCTGTTCAGAATTCGTCGAGGCCCTCAAAGATGAGCCCGTCGCCCCATCGAAGATCTACTACAGAGTCTCCTTCCTTCTCTTTATTCTACTGCTCATCGCCCTCACTGTCTTTTGGACAAAGAAAACTCCAACCCAGCAGAGCAGGGGGTCCTACAAAGAAGAATATCAGCTGTTAAACAACGAGATCCAACGTTTCCAAACCAAGGTTCTGCCCGAGCACTTCTATCAACACTTAATTAAAAATCTGGACAGCGATCATAAAGATTGTGTCGCGTCGAAAAAACTGTATCACAAGGTTATTCGGCTAAAAAATGAAATGACTCAATTGGGCCTCAGCAGCAAGAAGTTAGCGAAGCGAACCGATCGTTGGACCGACTTTTTGTCCTTTGTTGAAATCATCGAGAAAGTCGATCCTTCAAGCTCAATAGTCAACCCAAACACGGATATACAACGACAGCTTCGAGCCCATCAACTGCTCATGAAAAAGAGTCGCAAAGCCGCCGACTTTCTCAAATTCAAACCTGACCATCCCGCTTGGTTAAAATCTTGGTTGCTATTGCGTATTAAAATCGCCACCCGCCAAAAGCTCTATGCTCAGTCACTAGATTACCTCCAGCAGATGAAGAAGGCATTCCCTGAGGAAACTCGCTTTGAAGGCGATATCTGGTTTGCAAAAGCGAAGGTGGCAGGAGGACGGGGAATCAGCGATGAAGTTCAGAAGTTTAAAGCGCTCTTTGCCTACTGGAAGTATCAACAGCTCCAGCCACGATTTAAGATTCCAGACAAGTTTCAATTTGGGCTCAACAGCAAAGGCCAACTCGACGTCTTAAGAATCAATAAGGCTCTTGATAAGCTGCGGTTTAAGAAACCAAAGCTTGTCTTCCGAATTACTCTCGAAGCCGCCAATCATGGAATTTATACCGACAGCTTGGACAGCTTTCGGCATCGTAAGATCATTCAGAGTTTGGGTCTCCCCGATAAGTTCGCACGACAAGAGCCAGAGAGCGCCACAGCGCTGTTTTGGAAAGCCTACGCGCCTCTCCTATCATCTCCCGACCTTCTTAAGGACCAGATCCGTGACCGCTTACTGAATCTCCGTGAGAACCTCGATGCGGCCTTTGTGAGCTCCCAGCCGTCTTTCTATCTAGCCATTCTTCACAGCCATCGAGCGAATATTCTCTGTGAGTTGATAGCGACTTTTCCAGCAGAGTTTAATAAACCCGAGCTATGCGACGCGGCCCTGAGCGACTTAAAGCGGGCTCTTCAATATCCTCATCCCAAGCCGCATATTGTTTACTGGCTTCGTTTCAGGCTCTTACTCCTAAGCTGCCAGTCGATTGACGATGCCCTTGAAAAGGAAACGGAAATCCTTCAATGCTTAGAACAATACTTAGTGATTTTCAAAAAATACTATGAAGAACCCGTCACCCGTCGTAACAAAAACCTATCCGTCGGTCGGCCCCGGGGAATTCCTCGCGCGCGGTTTACTGACGTGACTTATGACGAGTTTAAAACCAAATACTACGGTGGACGAATGAGTTACTACATCGCCGCAGAGAAATGGAAAAAGGCGAAAGAGGCGAGCGACAAGCTCCTCTATTTAACAACCAACCCCATTTCTTATGATCCGCGCATCCGCATTCTTACTCGCCTTGGGGATTTCGAACAACTACGATTATTAAAGAAGAGGCTCCTTCGCGACTCTAAAAGCTCAGCCCTAACAAAGAAACGTGACGTCCCAATCCTCATGAAATTGGTCTTCCAAATTGACCAAATTTTAGCCAGTCAGAGGAGACGATGAAAGCAGGCGCGATCATCGGCGACTATCGTGTTATGCAGCGAATTGGCCAGGGAGGCATGGGAGCCGTCTACAAAGTCGAAAAGGACAACGTCGCCTACGCCCTCAAGACCCTACTCCCCGAATACGCTGAAAAGAACGCGCTCGCTCGCTTTGAGAGAGAAGCTCTCGCGGCCGCCGCCGTCGATACCCACCCCAATATCGTCAGCATCCACAAGTTAGAACTCCACAGTCGTCCTCCCTTCATTGTCATGAGTTACATTGAAGGGAAAAGTCTTAATCAATTGATTCAACGAGGCAAAGCTTGGACTCCAGGACAAGCGCTCGGCTTTGTATCTCCCCTCGCTCATGCCCTCGATCATATGCACAGCAAGGGCATCATTCACAGAGACCTCAAGCCCGCCAATATTCTGGTCCGCGAACAGGATGGCGCACCAATGATTACTGACTTCGGGATCGCCAAGGAGGGGAGCCTGGAAACTCTCACGAAAACAGGGGCCATGCTTGGAACACCGGGATACATGGCTCCAGAGCAATTCACTTCTGAGGAAGAGCCGTCATCACAAATGGATGTTTGGGCCCTCGCCGTCGTCGTTTATGAGCTATTATCTGGTGGGAAGCCTCCCTTCACTGGAGAAAGCACATTGGCCTTAGCCCAAGATACCTTAGAGTCGAAGCCTCGCTCATTAAGACACTTCAATGCGAGCTGCACAAAGGACATCGAAACTGTCATTCTCAAGGCCTTGAGTAAAGAGCCCAGTGACCGTTATAAGCGCTGCGGACACTTCTTTGACGATTTCGAGCGCGCCGTTCAGGGACGAGCTATTCTTGGTCGGCGCGTGGGCTTTGTAAAACGCCAGCGACGTCTGATTTATCAGAAACTCGGCCCTGTTGGTCTGGCTATGCTCTTTTTAATCTTCGCAGCACCCATCCTCACGGCCCTGACCTTTTCTGACTCTCTCTTTCAAAACCTAGCCTCCAATTTCGAGAGCACGATAAGCATAGACGAGGCCGCTCAGTTTCTGAAAGAACAAAAGGATGCATACAGCGATCACGTCCAACAACACATACTATGGGAACTTGGAGCTCCAGAGACCGAAAAAGAGCTTTGCGCAGAAATTTGCGAGAACTCTATCTTGCTCTATCGCAATTCAACTGAAAGCAAGCAAAAGAAGTTAGCGCTTCACTTTCTCCCTTGCTATCCCAACAACAAAGGACGAGATCGGCTTATTGAAAAACTGGAAGAAAGCGACCGCTCGTTACTTCGGGCATACAGCTTTCTTAGAAAAGGAGAATTTCAACTCGCAAAGCAATCGGACCCTCACGGCACCGTAAGCTATAACAAGCAAGTGTTGAAATTATTGCTTCTAGCGATTCGATACAAGTTAAAAGACTACCCCGCGGCCAGTGAATACTAGCACCATATCGAAAAAACAACGATTCCGCAGAACATTCGCTTGAGGTTCCAAGCCTGCTCATTTCTCGTTGACACCCGCATAGGAAACAGGATTTCGAGATTGCTAGATTTATTCGAAAGGCGTCGAAAGAATGGAGGCAAAGATTTCATTCACGTCTTCGAAGAAATGGCTCAGGATCAATTCAATGAACTTGAAAAGAACGGAAGTCCGAGACAGCTCTATCATTTTTATGAGAACTACTACACGCTTTACAGCAGTACCTCAGCGCTAAAGGAACTTTCAGCTAAAGCCACACATTTGAGAAGAATGCTTCAATTCGAAAAGAATGCAAGAGGAACTCACAAGTTCCTCCATATTCACTACAAGCTCCAACAATTGGACCTGGAGCACCAACTCACTCCTCACAACAAGCTGTACTGTGACGATCGTATGAAGGTCAGCCTCTATTCTCTCCAGGAATTTATCAGAAAAATTAGTATTGCGAGGAGGAATGATGTCGATCGATCCCTGAGTGATCAGCTCATCTATTTCATGACTTTTTGCCTCCGATCGGGAATCTATCTGGAGGAAATGGATTCAGGACCTATTGGCTCTAATCTCTCTCTTCTCGCCTACCTTCAAAAGCAGATGCAGTTGCGGCCATGGGACCCCTCCCTGAAGCTTCTCTATCTCAATAGTGAATTCCCGCAGCAATCCTACAATCAATCAAGCATAAGTGCGTTTCTCGGCGAGCCCGTTCAAACAATCTTCAATGAGATAACTCAATCAAAAAAGATACCCAGCGCATATAGGGCGAGTCTTCTATACAAACGTGCCAATCTACGCTATTACAAAATTACATATACAGCCTTTAACAGGAGAGAGGAATCCAACAAGCTTGGCCTCAAACTCGTCCTAGAAGACCTCCAGGCGGCCTACAAGCTTGGGCTCCCGAGAATTTACAAAACGGCTCACATTTATCACATGGCTATGACTTTTAACCTTAATCCCCAGCAAACGAAGGCACTCAAGAAGCCTCTCCTTGATCAATTCGAAATCTTCTCGAAGACGCTGGACCAACATGCCAAATTGAGTAACAAGGTATTCAAGCTCGGTGATTCCCAAATTAGACTGAGCCAAAGTCAACTGGACGTCAGCTTTCAAAAATCTGATTTAACGACTGAGTATGCCCACCTTTATAGAGACCTGGAAGAATATGAAATGGCCCTTAATTTGTTGTTAAGAAAAGACACCATTTACACAACCCTAAAAGATCTAGAACTTATGTCATATATCGTGAAGAAGGCAAACAAGGTTGACCGGCTCGAAGAGGTTCTTCAAAGGATGCGAAAGCATGCCGGTAGTAGCGCTGACTTCAGAAAACAAAGGCATCTTTCTTTGATAAAAAATCTTGAGAAGCACTTTAAAAATAGAAAATAACTATGTCTGACCCTTCGACTCAATCAATGAACTCCACCCGTTTCCCCGGCTATACCCTCATCGAGATGATTGGCCAGGGCGGAATGGGTGCTGTTTATGAAGTGGAGAAGGATAATATCACCTACGCTCTCAAAACCATTCTTGCATCACGTATGAACGTTGATGCCCTCGCCCGCTTCGAGAGAGAAGCGGTCTCCGCAGCGGCCGTCGATAAGCACCCAAACATCGTGAGCATTCACAAACTAGAATTGAATAGTCAGCCCCCATTCATAGTTATGGACTACGTCGAATGTACTGGCCTCGATCAATTCATTAAGCAAGGAGAGCCTTGGTCGTTAAGGCAGGTCATCGAACTGCTGGAGCCGCTGGCGAGCGCCTTAGATCATATGCACAGCAAGGGTGTCATCCACCGAGATCTCAAGCCTGCCAATATCCTTATTCGTGACCATGACGGCGCTCCAATGATCACTGATTTTGGAATCGCAAAAGAACAAAGCCTAGACGCCCTAACTAAAACCGGAGAGATACTCGGAACCCCCGACTATATGGCCCCTGAACAATTCTCAGCAGAACCAATAAGCTTCACGACGGACATTTGGGCTTTCGCCGTCATCACCTATCAACTACTCACACGTCGCCAACACCCCTTTTTCGCCGACAGCACAACTTTGCTCGCTCAAAAGATTCTCTTCTCGACACCCAACCCCATTGGTAAGCATCTCACAGGAGCCTCTCCGGACTTCGACCGGCTCTTCGCCAAAGCCTTCTCTAAGAAACCCGAACAGCGCTATCAAGACCATCACGCCTTTCTGCTCGACCTAAAGTGCATTCAACAAAAGAAGGGTCTCGTAAGCCAACACGAAGAGCTGCGTCAACGCACGAACTCAGACAATGGTAAAACAATTGCACTGAGCATACTCATTCTCATACTCCTCACTACAATCATACTCACGCTCACTAAAAATAGACCCGAACCTGTGCAAAGAGACGAAGCGACCATCCATAAATCTCTGGCCTTCCTGAAAGAGAAACAGCGCCATTATCCAGATCATCTCATTGAACATATTCTGGCGTCTTTAGGGAGCAAGGCCATTCATCCATTCTGCGCCGAGATTCAGGAACACTGTCAAAAGATCGCCAAATCGAAACATCAGAGGAAATTCAAAGATGTCACGAGCTATTTCCTCCCCTGCATCCCATTCAACAGGAAGCAGTTCGAACACATCGACAGACTCTCAAGCAACGATAGAGCCGTGCTAAAATCCTATAAATACTATTCAAACAATGAATTTGAAAAAGCAGTAGGCGCCTTGGTCAATGTCGGATTTTCCCGGGTTTGGGGAGAAGCTCCCGACTTAATTCGCTGCGCCTCCTATTCTCGACTAGGAAAGGGTGCGCTCGCCCTAAAATACAAAGTAAAACTCCAAAAAACTCAGTTGCCACGGGAGTTTAACGATCTCATCCTGAGTGAAGGCCTCTTCGAAAGCGTCACTGAATCTAGAGGGCTCACAAACAAGTTCCGAGCCATTCTTGATCGATTTCACCAATCCAATGACCTCGTCTTTTTTAACTCATGGCGTAGTCTTAGCCTGCGATACTGCGAATCTATGCTTTCACAGAAAAACGCCAGGCAGCTCTACAACATCTATAAAGACCTCGAAAAATTGGAATGGCAATATCATCGACTACCTCGATTGAAGCTCACAGTTCCAATGCTCAAGCTCCTACTCACTCGACAGAATCGACAGTCTCAATTCTATGAGAACCTCTACTTTCACTACCAAATCCAAAGAGTCGACCCCAAATACAGACTCCCTGATCTCTACAAAGAATACTGTCAAAACGGCCGAATCTACCTCCCACAAATCCAAATTGTCATCTTTGATCTTTACTATTCCGCCACGAAGAAACTCTCGAAGCTCCTAGACCTCATGCTCTTCTGTAGCCGCTCCGGACTCTTCACAGAGAGCTATCTCTCCCCCAATTTATCCCTCGATTTCTTGCAAGAACAGATCATCTCGAATCGCCTCCGTGCTTCTCCTTCAGACCCTCACTTAAGAGCCTGGAGGGCCCTTTTCGACCGTGTTTCCCGAGGTATCAATCTGGTGGATGGGCGCAAGAAAAGACAGTATTTGGCCTCTAATAAAAAACACCTCGATTTGATTGAGCAGGATCTCAACGAAGTGCTTCGTCTCAAGCGACTCCCCCAGGTCTATCAGGCCCTGCTTCATCAGAAGCGCGCCGAGTTCACACTCAGCCGGTACAGTTATGGGCCAGAACAGAACTCCTCTGTGATGAGAACCCAAGCCCTCGCAGATATCAGGAAGTCCTTTGAGCTTGGGAACCCCTTCGCCCATAAGCTTTTCCGAAGCTACAGAGCCATTCTTATCTCATTACCCAGAGACCACAAAGACTTCAAAACCATTAGACAAGAAGCCAATAAGCAATTTGACGCGTGCGAACGAATGGCCCGTGAGCGTGCGCAATTAAAGGAGATCCCCATCACGAAGAGTGGTGACTCCTACTACTTACTCGAACCTCTCAACGAGGACGGCGCCAAGCTCCAACGCAGCGCCCTCTATTATGAACGTGCGCTTCTTTACGATCAAATAGGAGAGTCACGATCGGCCCAGTCATTCGCGATTCACTCTTGCTCTCTAGCCCAGACACGACAGAGTCTCGGCTTGCTCCAAAAGATTCTTCGTCATACGAGGGACGTCGACGCGATTCAATCGATCATTCTTCCAATGCTCAAGAAATCTATTCTAAGCGCGGAGAGCCTAGAGCGCAGGAAATACATAGAGCAAGTCATCATTCAATTGCAAGGGATCCGCAAGTAAAACGACCCTGGCTTGGCTCTCTCTTAAGATCCTTCGGACTCCAAAAACTCGAACAGGGCGACCTTTCCTATTGGACTTTTTGGCAGCGACCAGACATGCTAGATTTTTGAGATCCGAATGCGCTGAGAACCGGCATTGAACTATGTCCAACAAACCACGTCATCCAATTTTCCCCGGCTACGAACTGATTGAAAAAATTGGTCAAGGAGGCATGGGAGCGGTCTATAAAGCGAGAAAGAATGACGTTGATTTCGCCATTAAAGTCGTCCTCGAAATGGACTCTATTGATGCCTACTCACGCTTTGAGAGAGAAGCCCTCGCCGCAGCCGCCGTCGACAAGCACCCAAACATCGTGAGCATTCACAAACTAGAATTGAATAGTCAGCCCCCGTTCATAGTTATGGACTTCGTTGAGGGGGAGAGCCTCCGTCACTTCATTCGGCGAGGAGAGCCTTGGTCATTGGAGCGAGTCGTTGAGATGCTAGAGCCCGTGGCGAGCGCCTTAGATCATATGCACGGCAAGGGGGTCATTCATAGAGACCTCAAACCTGCAAATATATTGATTCGAAGCTATGACAACGCGCCGCTCATTACTGATTTCGGGCTCGCTAAATTTCTCCAACTAGAGAGCCTCAGCCAAACTGGTCAGGCCACCGGAACCCCAAATTATATGGCTCCCGAGCAGCTTGAAGGACAAAAAGCAAGCGCAGCGAGCGATCTTTGGGCTCTCGCCGTTATTTCTTATGAGCTGCTCACTGGGGGCGAGCGTCCCTTTCAGGGAGAAAACCCCGTTATCCTCGCTCGCAATGTCCTCACAAAAAAGCCCCGACCCCTTCCGGCGGAGCTCGACCTCTCTCCAGAGACACAGGCGTTCTTTCAAAGCGCCTTCCGCCGGGCCCCTGCTCAACGCCACAAGAGCGCCTCAAGCTTCCTCCAGGGCCTCACAGAGCCTTCCCAGCCTCCGTCACGTGCGAAGTATTATCTTGGCATTGGACTCTGTGCTCTATCTATCTTGGGTGGTTTTGGCTATCTCCATGTTCAACAAAAGCAAAGCGCTCAATTCAATGAATCCGTCAGCGAACTGTCTGGGCGCATCTTAAAAATGAGAGAGCATCTTCTCAGTGATTCTCACAAGCAACGCATTGCAGAGATCATTTATGGGGCGATCTTAAACCTTATCCTTGGGGAGAAATGGCAAGCGAAACCCTATTTATTAGAACTTGTTTCGAGCATCGAAAGGCTTCAATTGGACCTCAATAAGTTTCAAGAGGGAGAGCAGACAAGACCTGTCCCCAAGCTTTTCAAAAAGGAGACTCCAGAAGCCCAGGCTTACCAAAAACTGCGGCAAATTTCCGCGAAGACGAAGGCTCTTGTCACGCCGAATAAGATTGAAGACCCAGCCTTGAATGCCCTTCTCTATATGAGGCAGGAGAAGCAATCAATGGCCTTGTCCGCCTTAGATAGGATTCCAGAAACTCAACGGGCTCAATCTTTCCCACTCGCTTATTCCTATGGCCTCCTCAGCCTAAAAATGAAGAGATACCAGGCCGCCTTCAGCTCCCTTGAGTTAAGCCGAAAATTGACGCCGAGCAACCCAACAAAATTACTGACCGTTTCGACTCTAAAGGCGGAGGCCTTTCTTGCCCTCGAACGAAAGCAAGTCCCTAACGCCGCCTTGTGCTTCTTTAGATTGCAACAAATTGAACCAGCGTATAAAGTCGTCCAAGAGGACTTTCAAGAGTTCACCAAGGACGGACAGATAGACCTAAACCTCCTCGGTCAACACTGCGACAAGCTTTGCCTCTCTTCAGATGGACAAAGTGAATTTATCGACTACCTCATCGAATCCATCAAGCGGGGGATCTTTCTTCACTCCTTCACTGAAAAGAACCTCAGCTCCCTCGACTACTATGACCAAAGCATCCAAGACTTAAGCAAGAAGCTTTTAAACCCGAGCAAGGGGCCCTATCATCGATTCTGGTTTTACTACTATCGGTCTTTCAAAGTGGACAAGGGCCGAGGAAGAAGCGAGAGCGTGGAGTTCTACAAGCAAGCCTTGTCAAATCTTCAGGATCTGAGCACAGACCCAAATATCTCCGATGTATACAAAGCCCTCGTTCACTTCCAAATCGCAAAGTTACTTAGACAGCGAGAGAAACTCAACAGCGAGCAATGGCCCACAGAGCTAAAAGATCTTTTCTTCTCCGAGTTAAAGAAGGCGAGGGCGCTTGGTTATCCCGCTCCCGACCTAATCAGCTGGGAGTCATTCCGTGCTAGAGAAGACGAACTCCAAGATCCCGCGAAGGTAAAGAGCGTCGCCGCTGACTTAGTCCCCGTCATTAAAGATGCCATTCGTGGGCTAAAAGCGAGAGCCAAGAGGACCAGGGAAGGGCGCTTGTATGAAGGACGCCCGGTCGGGCAGGGCCAGCTCCAAGTCCCCCTCGAAAAGCTAGACGGCCTCTTGTTTGACTATTATGGGAAGCTCGCGAGAACCCAGCACTGCGCCCGACAATTGAAAGAGGCCCGCGCCTCTCTGGACCTGGCCTTTGGGCATAGCGCATACCTCCGCTGCCCGGCCAATACTCTTGAGATTCTCATTGAGCTGGGAGATCTCAAAACTCTCTATGAGCTTGCACGAGCCTTGAAAGGGCAGCTCGAAAATTCCTCAAGGGGCAGCAAAGGCCACGAGGACCTGAGGAAAGAACTAGAGATGACAGTGAACGCAATCAAGAGCTGCCGCCAGCGCCTCGGTGAGTAATTCCGTTCATGGCTCTTGTCTAATGACTTCCCTGGGGAACAGCTCTAAACAAATGAAAGCCTGAACGAAGAAGAGCCCGCCGAAGCGGGCTCTTTTCGTGAGTTCAACTGATCTTGGAGATTAGTTGGTCACTGTCACAGTTGCAGTCCGAGTTTCCGGAGGAAGAGCAGCTGTAGACGTTCTCGAAGCAGTGAAGTTGAAGACTCTATCCGCTCCACCAGCAGCTCCGGTGTCTAGATCGAGGGCACCGATTAACAACTCCAACTCATCCTGAGTGATTCCACCACCAGTAAAGGAGATGTTCACAGTAAAGTTGCCTGTTGTTGGGAAGCCGTTTGCGGCAAAGGTCGCAACAGTTGCTCCACCACGAGTGATCGTGCCAGCAACAGTGTCAACCACCAGGCCACCGAAGCTTTCCAAGTCAACAGAATCACCGTTAATGTTCGTTCCGCTGAGGACAAGAGAATCACCGGCAACAAAGTTTCGAGCCACTCCACCAATGCCATTGACACTCAAAACGTTCGCTGGTGCTGCGATGATAGTGTTATTCACAGTCCCAGTGGCAAGAGTTTGAGTCACTGGAGCAGTCGCCAATGTCGCATTGTTGAGATTCAAGAGCGCATTATCTTCGATAGAGCCGTCTTCATTGGGAGTAGGAATGAGAATGCTTCCGGCTTGAACAGCAGTTCCGTCTGTGACCTGGCTAAGGTTTAATCGATAAACCTCAGTCGGCTCATTTCCGAGACCGTCGATCACTGCGGTGATTGACAGTGGGATATCAACTCCTGTTGTACCGACAGCTGACTGATTATCGAAGTTAAAGATACCAGGATTGACTCCTGCATTTTGTCCAGCGATTGTGTAGTCAGCCCCACCGACACCTGGAGGAGTCGCGTTGTTAGCAACTCCAGGATTCACACCAGTAACTCTGAAGTCGATGTTCTGCTCTGTTCTATCAACATCTCCGGTTCCAGTTCCAGGATTCGGACGAATCTGAAGCTCATACATAACCGTATCCGTCACTCCACCAACGTCAGAGTTATTATTCTCCGCCATGGTTGCAGTGCTGGCCAGGACAAGGTCAGCCAAGATTCCGTCGTCGTCAAGAATGACAAGCGTATTGGTGTTGGCGCCGCCAATGGACACTCCTGCTGGCAAGTTGTTACCAGAGATTGTGGAGTCAACGGTCTCGGTGTTCTCGTTATTGTCGTCGTCGCCGATTCCAATTCGGATTGATCCGCTCGTTGTTCCAGCGCCTCCAACCACGACGAGAGTTCCGCTTGTTCCGTTATTCGCGGTGAAGTTACCGTTTGACTGGTAGGCAAAGTCAGGAACACCGTTGACGCCGGCAGGTTCAGCTGGGTCTCCAGCAGCACCGCCACCACCAGCGACATTGATCGTGATCGTCTCCTGGCTGGCGCGAGGATTGCCTCCTCCGTCCGTGAAGCTAACAGTCACGTCGACAGTGTTGGCTCCAACAGCGGTTCCGTCCATTTCACTTCCAGCGGAAGCTGGGGCGATCACAACAACAAGGTTGTCATTATCAACGATTGAACCGTCAACAATTCCACCTTGAACAGAGACACCGTTC
>JARGOJ010000175.1:9075-11988 GCA_029210225.1 Planctomycetota bacterium | reverse complement strand
ACATTTATAGAACCGGCCAGTAAACCAGAGGGAACCTCAACGGTTAACTCGGCGCTCGTGGCCGAGAAAACAGTCGCTTGAGTCGACCCGAAGCGAGCATCGTTACCGCTTGGAGAGACATCGAAGTTCATTCCTTGAATTGTGATAACTTGCCCGCTTTGTCCCTGATTTGGGTTCAATGCTGTGAGTTGGGGAGGAGAGCTTGGGGGAACTGAAGGAGGGCTGTTTTGTGGCGCTCCACTGCCTCCCCCGCCTCCTCCTCCGCTACATGCGATTGCGATTGCCGCGCAGAGAGTGAGACTTGATAAGGATCGGAGGCGGTTCATGATTGACTCCATAGTTTGTGACTCGAATTGTAGTTCTCCTATTGTAGTTGATGTGGAATCAATGATGAACGACTAATTCGTGTCCAGATGCGGCGGGGATGCCTTGTTTTCTAGGAGTTTGTTGCAGAATGAGTTTTGCATTCATTGAATGGGATTGAGAGCAATGAGAGTTGGGTGCTGTCATTGATTGCGCTGTTAGGAGGAGCTTCGTCGTGGCGGAAGGCTCTTAACAGCACGGAATCCAATATCGTCCGCGCTCCATTCTTCTTCGACTTCTCGCCAACTGTAAAGCTCGACGGGGGCGTGGAGGTTTGGGATGCGAGCTTGCTCAATGTCCCATTGGCTCGAACGAAAGCTCCAGCCCCGACATTCCTCGGAGACTTTCATATGGCTGCTTCTCTCGGAGGTCCACTCCCAAATATTGCCGAGCATATCGACGAGGCCAAAGGCGTTCCATTTTTGGCGCTTTTCGTGGACGAGAACAGATTCGCGCATGGCCGAGCAGTTTTCTTGATGCCAAATGTAAGATTCGTCGAAATTATCACCCCAGTAAAAGTAATCTGTACTTCCAGCGTCACAGGTGTAAACCCATTCATCATTGGTTGGAAGTCGAAAGTCGTGGCTGTTCAAGCGATCTTGCACAGCCGAGCAGCTGAGCCCTACCATTGGATCGCCTACTTCTTCTCCTTCATTCTTTGCGAGCTTCTCTTCTAATAGAATGGAATACTGTCGGACGGTCACTGGCCAGCGTCCTATGAGAATTGGTTCAATGTCATGCTCACCTGGAATTAAATTGAACTCCATCCGGGACAGCTTGTGGCGAAAGGTGGGCAGGCGATGTTCTAAACGGCGTTCGACCAAGATTGTATCGTTGGGGGGGAGGCCCTTGGATGGTTCAACAGAAAAGGACTGAAGCAGCCAATTTTTGGTCCCTATCCTTTCAAATCCTTCGAGGCGCCCCTCAACTTCATCGATGACTAAATCTTGAATCGCATGGGGAGTCTGACCCCATGCTGTCCGATCTCTCAGTGGTTCGAGGTAAGCATCGGGCCCCTCGATCCGGGCTCTGGCTTGCCAAAGTCGGATTTGGAGGTCGATATCGCTAGGGTCTGATTGCGCGGCGCGGCGCAAATCGTCGAGGTCCATGGCCACCAAGAACGTAAAATGAATTGGGGAAAATCGAAGCCCGTCTTCAACCCTGTTATTAGAACCCAGTAACGAACATCTCCGCGATGTCTTCTTGGCAAAATTTAAATGAGTTCTGAATCTTTGCGACAACGCATCATCGCCAGTTGGAGCCTTCGCGCTAAGGCCTATCATTCACTCACTCGCGATTGGGAGCTGTTTGAGATCATGGCCAAAAGGCTGATTGAGAACGCTTCTTTCTCAAAGGATCATGGCGCCAAGGTCCTCGACCTGGCCTGCGGCTCTGGCCTTGTCAGCGAAGTGCTCTTCGGGCAGTTTCCAAGAGTCAAGCTCCACCTCTGCGATCCCTCCGAGACCATGCTCAATCTGAGCCGGGACCTCTTCGGTGATCGGGTCCAAAGTTACCTTCAAAAGGCGGCCCGAGACATCAAGTCTATGGCCCTGAACTTCGACGCCATTCTTTGTAGCGCCGCGTTTCATTTGATGGATGAGGACGCTGTTTTGGAGTCTGTTGCACAACGGCTAAAGCCTGGAGCTGTCTTTGTCTGCAATTTATGGGGTCACTCTTTCGACGAGACCGCTGGGTTAGACAGCAGTCAAGATTGGCGCCCAGTTGTCAGGAAAGCTCTGAAGGAAAGCGGCCAGGACATCCCAAAGTGGCCAGCCTCAGGGGGGGCTCGTTTGAGAAGCCGACAGAAACTCCGTGAAATTGCGGAAAAACATGGCCTGGAATTGGATCTCTGTCAGGTCGATAAAGACCTTGTACCCGGAGCTTTTACCATTGCCTTTTTGGCGATGAGAGAGAGCTGGCCTGCGGACATGGACAAAGACACTCGGGAGGCGGTGCTGGCACGGGCCATGGAGCTGATGCCCGAGCAGGAACCTTGCTACACCGTCCGACTGCGCTTTAGGAAATGACCGGCTTTGACCTTCCATGATCGTTCTCTTGGGGGTGAAGTTCCAGGGGATCGGGGCGATACTCCTGAGAATGGGAATTTCTTCTATTCATCAGTTGCCCGGGGCGGAGACGACGATGATAATGATGGTGCAATTGAGATCGCGAGCCGTTAAAATAATGCTGTGACTAAAGTCTTTAAAAATCGCTACAAAGTGGCCTCCAAGCTCGGCGAGGGAGGCATGGGCACGGTTTATCTCGTTCATGATTTGGTCGAGGGGAATCGTCCTTTAGCTCTTAAGCTCCTCAAGGGCTCCCGAGAGCACCTGATGCATTTTAAACACGAGTTTAAGATGCTGGCGAACTTGAATCATCCAAACCTATTGCAGGTCTTCGACTTTGGTCTTCTAAAAACTGAGAACGCCTTCTTTTATACTTGCGAGCTTATTGAAGGCAAAGACCTCTTTGAAGTCACCAAAGACTTAAATTTCACGGCTCTGATTGACATCATCAAACAAATTCTTCATGCCTTGCGCTACATTCACG
>JARGOJ010000175.1:8700-9065 GCA_029210225.1 Planctomycetota bacterium | reverse complement strand
ATCGCGGATTGATTCACTTCGACATTAAACCAGACAACATTAGTGTCGAGTGGGATCAGGCTCCAGGTGCTGCCAAAGAAGCCCGGGTCAAAATCATGGACTTTGGGCTGTCGTCGGAGGAGAGAAGAGATCAGGGAGGACCAGTGAAGGGGACCATTCATTATTTGGCCCCGGAATTGATTCGCGAGCAGCCATGTGACCGCCGAGTCGACCTCTATTCTCTGGGAGTGACGCTCTATTATGTTGTCACCAGACGGCTTCCCTTCGAGGGCGAGAACGCTTTGGAGGTCATGAAAAAGCACCTTGCTGAAACCCCGCCGCCGCCCTCCACAATCAACGCTTTAGTGCCTGAGACCTGGTCTCAG
>JARGOJ010000175.1:0-8690 GCA_029210225.1 Planctomycetota bacterium | reverse complement strand
CCTTCCGATCGTTATACCGACGCCAATGATGCCCTGTTAGATTTTAGCCGGCGCCTTGGAGAAGACGAGCAAGCCCCCGGTCACCATGAGGTCTTCGGAAGTTTATTGGCCGGTCGTTTTGTCGGGCGAGAGCGTCTGATGGAGGAGCTTCGGGGTCTGATGCCTAATTCGGACGACCCTGGGAAAGCATCGGTCCTGACCCTTGAAGGCCCTCCTGGAATTGGTAAAAGCCGCCTTGTCCACGAGATAAAAATCCACGCGCAGTTTCGTGACGTTCCCTTTTTGCACGCCGGTTGTAATCAAGAGGGAGAGGTCGGCACGCGGTGCTTTGAGCGTATCACCAGGGAGGCCCTGACGCTTTGCCAAAGTGGAGACGCTGAGCGACTTATTAAGACTTATAAGAGTAGCTTTCGGGCCTTGTTCCCGAGCTTGGTCGGAGACACTCAAAACTTCTCGACTCAGTCTCGCATTCAGCCTGAGAGCCCCCAGAAACACTTGGATCAGGTGGCGCGCTGTCTCATTGATATCGCCGAAACCATACCCTATGTCATTGCCATTGAAGATATCCAATGGATTGACGAGACGAGCCTCGGTTTATTGTCAGCCCTAATTCGCAATATGACCGCCTCGACCGAAGCGACAGTGAAGCCCCAGCTCTTGTTGACTCATCGAATGGAGCGCAAGCGCGATTTAACAACCGTTGAAGCGCTCCTCACCGCCTATCCTCACTGGAAAAAATTGACGGTTCCATTTCTCAATGCTCAGCAATGTACCGATTTAATTGGTTCTATGCTGGCTCTAAAGAATCCCCCGACAGAATTGGGTGAGCGTATACGGGGCGCCACCTTGGGCAATCCATTCTTTATTGAAGAAACTGTAAAAGGTCTTCTAGAGGAGGGGCTGCTGCGCATGCGTCTGGGATTGGCTGAGGGCCTGACCCTCGAAGAATTGCCAGTCAGTTCGACGCTTTCTGAGGTGATTGGGGATCGCCTGGCAAGAATTCCGGAGACCCCAAGACGGGTCATTGAAACCTTGGCTATCCATGGTGCTCCAACGGGTTTGAGGTTACTCTCGGCGACTTGTTGTCTGCCCCCTGAGGAGGTCTTGAATGGCTTTCAACATTTGCGTCAACGAGGAATGCTGAGGGAAACTCGATCCGATAATCAATTAACAGAATACAGTCTTCTACATCGTCAAATTGGCGACACTGTTTTAAGGTCACTATCTCCGCAACAGCTTAAGGCCTTGCATTCTATGGCGGGTATGGCGCTTGAAGAGTGCTATCCCGAGGCCTTAGAGCGCATCATTTATTTAGAGCCATTAGCCCGGCACTTTGACAACGCGGGATTAGCGCGGAAGGCGTTCTTCTATCATCATAAAGCTGGTGAACAAGCTATTTCTCAACATCGCAATGAAGACGCTGTTCAACATTTGCGTCGCGCCCTTGAGTTACTTCGCGCTGGGGCTGGAGCCCTCCGTGATGAACGACGGGGAGAAGCGGCTTTGCTCGGGCCACTGGGGCTTGTTTTAAGCCTGATTGGGCGCTTTGCCGACGCGGTCCGAGTCTTTAAAGATCTCATTGAATTAGGGGCCGAAGCGACGGGCCTGGCTATTCACCTCCGGGGCCTTCGATTGCTCGCGATGGTGGAATTGAAGCGCGGTGAATTTGAAGCGGCGGTCAAAATGCTGCGGCGTGCGCTTGGTCTGGCGACAGAAGAGACGGCGAGGGAGCGCGGGCGTGCGCTGGTGACCATGGCGCGGATCGCGCTTTGGAGAGGAGATTACTTGTCTGCGAGCGCCCTGGCCCAAGAGGCGCTGTCGATTAAGGATTGCGGAGAGACGCTGAAAGATCATCAAAGCGGCACGAAGATCTTAGCTTTAGCGGAGTATAACCTGGGGCGTTTTTCCAGAGCGACGCGCCACGTGAAGAAGAGCCTTGAGTTATTTATTCAACGCTCACCGAAGGACCACGACCCGATTGAAAAGGAGCTTCAATCGTCGATGTCTATCACTCCAGAGCAGGCGCTCGCTGAGTTAGCAGATAATCAAGCGATCGCGACTCCTTTTGGAGATGGCTTTGGAATGATTATTAGCTTCACAGAGATGGGGCTCTACCTAAACATTCGCGGATCTATTGAGGCCTGTTTGGAACATTGTGAAGAGAGCCGTCATGTTTATGAGCGCCTTGGAGATAAGCAGCGACTGGCGACGACATTGAATAACGCGGGGGTTTATTATCGCCTTGGAGGACAAGCAGCCCTCTCGTTGGAGCGCCTGGAGCGATCTCTGAATATTATCGCGGGCATTGATGATTCTCATGGAGAGGGCGTTTCGCTCATTAATTTGGCCCTATTAAAATTGAGCCTCGGAGACTTAGACGGGGCGTACCGATTTGCTGAACGCGTTTTGAAGATTGCTCACGACTATGGTATTTCCTGGCTTAAAGGACATTGCTATCGGACTCTTGGGCGAATTTATATGGCTCGGGGGGAATTGGAGCCGTCCGATCGTCAATTACAGCGGGCGGAGGGGGTCTTTCGGATGCTCCGCCACGCCCGGAACCTCTCGGATGTTCTGATTGATCGCGCTGAGCTTGCCCTTATGGGAGAAGAGCTTGACAAGGCTCGGGAGCAATTGAAGCGCTTGCAAGAGACAGGCATTGAATTTCACGGTCAGGATCAACGATGCCGCATGTTGCTCTTGGAGGGGGCTTTAGAAATCTCTCAGGAGAGGCCGGAAGACGCGACGCGTCATTTTGAGGACGCCTTGGATTGCGCACGGGCATCGAAGGTGATGGAGCTTGAGGGGCAGGTCCATGATCGCCTTGGCTCACTTCACCGGTCTCTCAGCGCCCTTTGGTTGGCGCAGAACCACTTTGAGCAGGCCCGTGAGATTGATGAGTTCATCGCTCAGGATTTGCCTCCCGATTTGGCTTTGTGCTACGCGAAACACAAGGGGCTCAATGCTTTCCGTCAAGAGACTCGGGAAGTCCAACTCCAACTTGATGACGATTAGTTTAAAAAATTACAGGGCTGAGCAAAGCAATTTGCAGAGAAGCGTTGCCGTGAACCGATAGGGCCAAAAGAGTCCCTTTATCAAGTGAGGTTCCGGTGTCTTACCAGATATTTCTAAACCCAATTCGAGATGCAGTGCTCCCCTCTCCCTCGCCAGCTAGCGCGGGGCGTGAGTTTCTGCGTCAAGTGGCTCGGGCCTATTTCCAGCGCCTTGAGGATCTTTGCAAAGAGCAGCACATCTCTCTCGCAGGGGCCATCGACGACCAGGATTTATTCGATAGTCTGCTGGAACAAAGCCGTCGCTACACAGCGCATACTCTCCGAGAGCGCTTTATTGAGGCGGCGTTAAAGGCTGTCATCGCGGAGCACCCCGACTACGAGGGCAAGCGCGATGAGCTTGAGCGGATGTTTCGTGGCGAGCGCTTAGAGTTGAATGTTCCCCCGCCAATACAGAGCCGCCCGCTCTTATCGAGCTTGTCGCTGTGCAGCTCTGCGGGGGCCTTGATAGGCAGTGTCTTGGTCTTTCTTCTCTTCCGAATGGGTTTTAAAGCGCCTCCTGAGGCCTCATTATTTTGGGGTCTTCTCGCTGGGGTTCCCTTTGGGACCTATTTAGTGACGCGGATTATTTTTGAGATTGAGAACGCTGGGGGATCGCTTCAGAGCTTGTCTCCCTTTGAGTTCGCCAAATTGACCTTGATCAGAAAGAATCGTGGCTTGGCGTTGCTTTTGTTCTTGCCGAGATTGGCGATCGCGGGCTTGGTTCGATCGTTGTCTGAGTATGAGAATGTCTTTGATGAGCGGGGTCATAAGCGGGCTGTGGTTCGCAGCATAGAGCAATGGTTGTGCGCGGCGAGTCCGATCTTCGCGGGTCTTTGTCAGAGTAAGAAGGCGGTGGAGCCTGAGGAAACGAAAGAGCATCAGAAGTTTACGGTGCAGCTTGGGGAGAAGTTGTTGAGGCTCCAGCAGGCGCGCTTTGAAGAGCTTCCTGTTGTGTCGACGGAGCTGTTGAATGTGGCGCGGAGTCTTGGTTTCGAGCTTCCTAGTGATACGAAATTCTCGTTGAAGAAGCTGCCTAAGATTATTGAAGCAAATGTCGCGGCGACGAATGATTCACTGTTAATTGTCGAGCCTGGCGCGTCGAAGAGCGAGATTGAGGACACGGCGAATGATTGCTCGGAGACTGGCGCAGACAGCGAGGACCCTTCGGAGTCGGAATCGGAGCCGGAAGAGACGGGCATCCGTCCCTGGGATTCAGCTATGGCGCGTTTTTATCGTCGTTATGATTACATTGATGATGGGGACCTTGTTCAAGTTGTGGAGAAGCCTGTTCAATTGAATGGAGCGCTTCACAAGAAGGGTCTGGTTCGCCGTTATTGGGGCGACGAAGCGGAATTGAAAGTTGAGGTTGGCTCGTGACAAACCATGCACTGGGAATTGACTTTGGGACTGCGAACACTTACCTGAGTGAGTGTTCGACCCGCGATACTCAAACGATGCCGGTGCTGTTAGAGGACAGCCTCGGCAAGGCGACGGCGAATTTGTATCGCCGGAACAAGGAGCAGATCGAGTTGTTCCTGATTGGTCAAATGGCGATCAATACTTATGGTACGACTCCGCCTCATGTTCGTTCGAAGCAGGGTTTTCACTTGAAGGCGCAGTATAAGCCAGATATTGGCAAGAGCCGAGAGTGTCGAAACTCGGCGGAGGATTACTTCAAGCAGTTGTTGAAGGATCACAAAGGCGTTGAGGCTCAGGAGGTTATCTTTGGCATTCCTAGTGAGGCTGATGATGAGTTTAAGGGTGCGTTGAAGGTGGTGGCTTTGTCGACGGGTTTTGCGTCGACGGCGAGCCAGGTGAAGATGTACCCCGAGCCTTTGGGGGCGTTGATTTATCATTTGTCTAGAAAAGACACGCCTCTGTCTCCGGGAGATTTGGGGCGGGGTTCATTAGTTGTCGACTTTGGTGGCGGGACTTGTGATTTTACGGCTATGGGTGAGTTTCATGTGCAGCATTCCTGGGGGGATATGTTGCTTGGGGGGCGGCTCTTTGACGATTTATTTTACCAGGTCTTTTTGAGTCAGAACCCGGAGGCGAAGGCGCTGATAGAGTCGCGTCATGATCAACATTACATTCAATTTCATGAGTGTAAATTGGCCAAGGAAGAGTTCTCCAATTTAATGCAGCGTTCTAAGAATAGGGACTGTGCTTTTGCGCGAGCGATCCGTCCTTACGGGACCTTAGTGATTGAGGGTTGGAAAGAGTTCGAGAAGCTGGCCCGTTGTTATCGCCCGAGTCCGAATATTTTGGCGCAGTTTCCCGAGCCTCCGGAGGGTCCGATTGATTTATTGGATTGGTTTGCGAAGTCCCTCAGGGAGGGGCTGCTAGCGCTTCGCGAGAAGTCTGGTCAAGGCCGGATTGAGTTTGCGTTATTGACTGGGGGTAGTAGTCGCTGGCCTTTTGTGGCGGATGTGACTCGGGAGATTTTGAAGGACTTTGATAGCCAGAGTGTTCCGAAAGTATTGATGAGTTCGAGTCCCTATATTGATGTGGGTGAGGGGCTGTCGATGATTCCGGCTTCGAAGCACTTCGCGGAGAAAGATGTCGACCGGCTGAATCGTTTTCTAAATAAGGATACAACGGGGATGTCGGAGCTCTCTGGGAGCTTGGACTCTGTCTTTGAGAAGGCGAGGGTGAACTTAGAGAGCTTGGTGAATGAGAGCTTTCAGGAGTCCTTGACTCGGGCGCTGTCGCAATCGAGAAAAGCCTTTCAGAGTAAGGGGGGGCGTTTTAAGGGTTTGCGTGGTCAATTAGAGAGCAGCTTGGTGAGCGCGACTGTTGATGAAGAATTGCAGCGGACCTTGGAGAATTGGCGCAAGGCTTTGCCGGAGATGGCGCAAAATCGTGTCTGCGAGGATTTAGGTCGGGAGCTGCATTTCCCCGTGAGTTTGAATCGTCCTTTGGGATTGAAAGAAGCAGAGCAGCCCGATTGGGACATCGAGGATGGAGCGTTGAGCGCAGTCGATTTGCCGTTCTTCGAGGGCTTTTTGGGGGCCTTGGGGCTGCTGTCTATGCTGGCGGTGGGATTTGTGTCTGGGCGTTGGGATATTGCGGTGGCTGTGGGCTTCTCTTTGGGGCTTGGCTGTTTCGCTTTGTCTTTCACGTCAGGTTTCCGGCGTTTTTGGTTGTCGATGTTCGAGGAAGTTCCCTGGCCGTCGTTTTTGGTGAAGCCTTTGGGCTTGAATCGTCACTTTGATTCCATGGCGAAGGATATTCGCGGTCGGAGATTGGGGCCGCTGCGGGAGTTTTGGCGGGCTTATCTGACGGCGGAGCGAGATCGTATGGCGCGGGATTTGGAGCGTCAGCTGGGGATGGAGATCGGAGCGCGTCGTGCGCTGGCCGAGAATTTAGGGAAGCCGGTTTCGCTGGTTGGGGAGAACTAGGGAGCTTGCTTCGCGCACTTCTTCCTTCTGGTTCTGAGGACTTTCTTGAGCCCTAAAAAACTTAATAAAAGTGTTATATTTGACAAGGATTTGGGAGCGGTTTCTGCCATTGTTTGTTAAGGTTTATTTAGTGTAAATTTTGACAAGGACTAAAATCATTGCTGGAGGGCAGACAATTGGCACAAACCATGACTCTTGATAAGGTAGAGCTTTTGAATGGAGGAAAAAAAGTGGCAAAACGAAGGGCTCGCAAAAAGAAGGTCGTCGAACTCACTCCCGAGGAGTTAGAGTTTCAGGCCAAGCAGAAGAAGGCCATGAACAAAAAAGGTGTCTGGGAAGTCACTCTCGATGACGGCGTCGTTCTTGGTCTCTTCCAAGGTACACCCACAAAAATCGGCGCCTTTGTGATTGCTCAACAAGCAGAAATGCCTCAGAGCCTTTACTTCCAGCTCACAAAAATCCGCGACGTCCCTGAACAAATCGCCAAGGCCATGTGCTGCGAGCGTAAGTTCACCCGCAAAGACAACTTCTGTCCTCTCTGCGGACAACCAAAGAACGTCAACCCAGGAATCCCGAACGACATCACCATAGAGTGCTTTACCGAGCTTGGTTGATGTCTGAGGAAAGCACCGTGCTCTCCTCAGAAACTCCAAGTAAAAACGGTCTTATCCGGCTTGCACGGAAGACTCTCATTAGACGTTGTCGTCTTTTCTCTAGACCACGCAGTCGACGGGAAGGAAGCGATCGCCGTAAGTGCTTTGCTTCCTCCTCCCAGCTCTCCTTCGCGCTCGCCAGCCAAGGGCAATGATTCCAATTGAGACGATGGGTCGAGGGTTGACTCAGCTTTAACTCCATCCGAAACCAAGCGGCTTCTGGGCTCCAGAGCTTGAATGCTGGGGCAAAACTCTGTCCCGGTGCTCGGGCGCGATCTCCACAATCTCCCAGCAACTCCAATTTCAAACTCATTCTCTCTTCTCCTCTATTCCAGAAAGCCAAAGTCAACTCATTCCACACTCCCTCTAAACAAAGACCGTTCCAATCGATTCAAAGCCCTAAAAACGCTGTTTGTCGCGCGTGAGCTTGTCGCAAAACGAGACAAATGACGCAAATTGCGACAAAAAGCGAAGAAAAAATAGCTCACCTCTGTTACATCATTGGGCTCACCATCCTAAAGAAAGCCCTGCCATGAAAGCTAAGATCCGCGTCGCCGGCTCCGCTATCCTCTACAACGACCGCCGTATCCTCCTCGCTCGACGCAACCCCAAAGCCCGCTTCTTCGGAGACTTCTTCTCCTTTGTTGGAGGGGCTCTGGAGAGAGGGGAAACGCCACTTCAAGCGACCTGCCGTGAGGTCAATGAAGAGCTTGGCATCACCCTCGACTCTGACCAAAGCGACAGCCTTGGGATCATCACAACTCCTGGCTTCTCACCCATCCGCTTTGAGACCCACTTCTTCGCCTTCCCCTGGACCGACGAAGAGGCGCCCACTCCCCAAAACGACGAGCTTGTTGAAACTCGCTGGGAGACCGCCGAGGATTGGATCAAGCTCTGGCAAGACCGCGCTCTCAAAATTCCTCCCCCAGTGCTCCACTTCCTCCACTACGCCAAAGATATGCCCCCATGCCCGGAGCTTTGGGAGCAGTGTCGGAAGGCTGGGGAAGACCTCGACAGGGGAGAGCTTCACAAAATCTACTTCTCCCCAGGGCTTCTTATGGCCCCCCTCAAAACACCCACCCTGCCCCCCGCAGAACACACCAACTGCTATGTCCTCGGCAAGAAATCAGGTTTAGTGGTCGACCCGGCTCCAACAGATCAGCTTGAACAAGACAAGTTAGACCGGCTCCTCAAGCGCATTGATTTCACCCCAACAGCCGCCGTTATCACTCACCATCACCACGACCACAGCGCCGGCGCCCTGGCTTTTGCTAAACGTTGGAATGTGCCTCTGCTTGCCTCTCCAAGAGATGCCGAGCGGGTCCCTGGCAGCGAAGGACAGCTCACAGAGGGTCATGTTCTTAAGACGGATGGCGAAGACTGGACGGTGATTCACACCCCAGGCCACGCTCAGGGACATCTTTGCCTCATTGGACAGACGTCAAATATGGCCATCGTCGGAGACATGATCTCAACGGTTTCGACCATCGTGATCGATCCTCCGGAGGGTCATATGGGAACCTATTTGGCGTCGCTAAAGCGCCTTAAAGAGGCGGAATACAAGGCGCTCTTTCCCTCCCATG
>JARGOJ010000174.1 GCA_029210225.1 Planctomycetota bacterium | reverse complement strand
AAGGCCGTTGTTCGCGATGTCAGCGCTATAGCCCATGCGTTTGAGGAGTAAAGTCGCGACCTTCTGGTTGACCGGGTTATCTTCAGCGAGGAGGATTCGCAGGGGGTTGGCGAGGCTGAGTTTTGCGTTAAAGACACGCTTTCCAGAGTCCCGGCGATTGCGCTTTTGATCTCCGAAGAGCTCCAAGAGCTTGTCAAGGAGGGCACGGGGATAAATGGGCTTGGTGATTGACTTCGCATAAGAGCGATCCGTGCTTGGTTGTCGTCCAAGCTGGGTGCTTGTCTCGATAACTTTGCAACTCCGATACTCCTTCTCTTGAGTGAGTTGTCTTAGCAGTTGAGACTTGACGTCAGCGCTGAGTGCATCGTCGATAAAGGCGATGTCGAATGGTTGTTTCTTCTGAAGTAAAGCGAGGGCCGCTTCTGCGCTTTCGACGCGGGACGATTGAAGACCCCAGCTGCGTAAATATCTTTCGAGGATCGCCCCTGCTTCTCGGTGGGAATCGACGATGAGCGCGGACTTTCGCTTAACAATCTGAAGGTCCATGGCTGGAGCGCGGTTAATCACTTTTCCTTGCAATTGAACGGTGAATTGGAACTTCGATCCTTTGCCATCGTGGCTTTCGACCCAAATCTTGCCCCCCATAGCTTCGACAAGTCTCTTGTTTATCGCCAGGCCGAGGCCGGTGCCGCCAAACTGCCGTGCGGTGGACACATCGACTTGGCTGAAAGGACGGAAGAGACGTTGGAGTCGATCTTTCGGAATTCCAATACCCGTATCCTCGACGGAGAAGTGAAACTCGTATCTGGAAGGTCCAATGCAGTGACTGCGACCAATGAGTTTTACGTCGCCTTGTTGAGTGAACTTAACCGCGTTCCCTAGGAGATTGACAAAGATCTGTCGAAGTCGTGTGATGTCGCCGACGACTTCACTGGGAGTGTCTATTTCCAACCAATAGAGCAATTGAAGGTTCTTTTCAGACGCCTTGCCAACGACAAGGTCGAGAGACTCTTCAATACACTGATTGAGGTTGAAGCTCTCGTCTTCCAAATCAAGATGGCCAGATTCAATTTTTGAGAAGTCAAGGATGCTATTGATGAGCGCAAGAAGTGCAGAGCTGCTGCTTCGTATTGTCGACACATAGTCTCTTTGTTCTGGGTCCAGTTCGCCATCGAAGAGTAGGCTGGTCATTCCGATAATCGCATTCATCGGAGTGCGAATCTCATGGCTCATCACCGCGAGGAAGTCCGATTTTGCCCGAGTCGCTGTTTCCGCCGATTCCTTAGCCTTTGTCAGCTCCTTGGTGCGCTCAGTGACGCGGTCTTCTAACTGGCTGTAAATTTTTGCGTTCTCAATGGAAATGGCAATTTGCGACGACAGCAAAGCAATGATTTTTGAGCGCCGAGCTGGAAAAGCGTTTGCGGCCAAATCGTTCTCAAGGTAAAGGGCCCCGACGCATTTTCCCTGGTAATTAATCGGCGAACAAAGAATCGACTGGGGACGGGCTGCGTTCAGATAAGGATCCATAGAGAAGAGACTCTCGCTGAGCTCCTGACCACCGAGAACAGTCCTCTGAGTGTCGACGACGTGTTCAATGACGTGAATAGGGACCTGTGTTGAGTCCTTAACGAGCAGGGGAAAGGCTTCGAGAGCGTCTCGGCTCAGGCTCGACCCAGCCTCCAATTGAAGCTGATCTTTGTGAAATAGGATCAGATAGGCGCTCCGCGCCCCTGCGGTTTCGATGACAATGCTGAGTAGCCGATTGAGCAATCGGTCGAGGCGGATCTCGGAAGTGATCGCCTGAGACGCTTTTAGAAAGGCCTGTAAGTCAAATTGAGGAGAATCATTGCTAATCGAAGTGATCGCTCGGGATCCTCGGGAGCCTCCGGACTCAGTATCTCCCGAGGCGGTCGGGGTTGTCTCAGTCATTAATAGTTCAGGATAACTGACATCCATTTCAGAGACTTTTAATTCAGCTCCCCAAATGCGATAGGCTTCTCGTGCTTCTCTGAGATAGGCCGCGGCGCAGCGATTGCGGCCCAAACCTCGATAGAAACGACCGGCCAACTCATTGCCCAACGCAATCCCTTGAATTTGGTTTGCGTCCGTGGCTGCGTCAATGGCCTCGTCGTAGTAAGTCATAGCCATGACAATATCTTGGCGGATCACCGCGATCTCTGCAGAGAGAAGCGCGTGTTTGTATTGATGATTGAGTGGAGAGGAGTTGGCCCACTGCTCCAATTGAGCGTGGAGAGCTTCTAGGACCTGACGGTTTTCCTCATTGGGGTTCTCTTGGTAAAGCTCGGCCAAAGCGAGCGCATAGTAAAAGGCATGAACGACGACGAGATAGGAGCCAGGAGCGCCTTTTAGTAGTGGCGACGCTTTCTCCGCTTGTTCTTTGGCGGCGTGGAACTGACCGGCGTAATACAGAACCATTTCTTTTAATACATAGTAAGACGCTCTCGCGGTCTCTCGGCCATGGAGGCCGACTTTGTAGAATGCTTCGTCAAAGACGTGGCCGGTGATGATTTGACGATCTTCTGATTCGCCGGAGAGGTCTCTAAAATTCTGAACGAAGAATTGAAGATGGCCGTGAGTTGCTTCGTCACAAAGGCCCTGAAGAGTCTTTATGATCTTAATGGTCTTCGACTCTAAGACTTGTAAATTATCGCCACGGATGAATTGATAAAGTACAAGGTAGTATCCTGAAACTCCAATTTCATTGATGGCATTCTTTGAAAGCGCTGAGTCCCAACTATTTTCTAGATAGGTAATGCTCTCACTGAGCGGACGTTTCCAGTGAGAAACTTGTGCTGCAAAGACTAGCGAGGGAAGGCTCGGTGAGGACCGATTCTTGAACCGACGTTGTAAGTCGAGCGCGAGCTGCCCCACTTCGTATCCAAAGGTCCAATTGCTTTGCCGCAGACTCTGCGCCAGACCGAAGTAAACTAGAGCGGTGGGGCTCCATGGAGAGGGACCGTGCTCGATAGTTTGGTCAACAACCTCGATGGCACACCACAACATTAAATTCGATTGAGAATGGAGGCTGGCGACGATCATCTTTTCGAAAATTGGCTGTTGGGTAGAGACTCTCTCGTTCTCCAACTCATGGTCCGCGAGTAATTGAACAACTCGCTCAACGGTGACCCGACTGGAGACCTCTGCTAAGCGCTTCTCGACGGCCGAATCCAGTTGATCCGCTGGAGGAAACACGACGCCTAGCAATTCGAGGGCTCGCTGTCCCTTTTGAGTTGCTTGGCTATCTTTTCCTAGAAAGGTCAGAATGGTCGTTTGCAGGCTTAGAATAGAGACGTAGTCAGAGGGGTCGACGTGCTGCTCTTCAAGGTCTTGAAGGACCTGCTCGCTTTGCACCACATCACCATTAAGGAAGAGGCATTCAGCGAGAGACATGAGAATGTCGAGGGCCAATGAATAGTGACTTGTGAGGGGCTTCTCGCCAAGCAAGCTTAACGCGCTTCGCAAGAAAAGTATGGCGTTCACGAAGTCGAGCCGGTGCTTGGCTCGGCGGCCCGCGATAAGATTGAGCCCGGCGACCTCTAATTGCTCGTCAAACTCGGTAATCTCCGACGAGCCCTTGTTGAAATGGAGTAGGACCTCGTTGATCTTGGCGTGCAGTGTTTGATTCGAGAAGTCAACCGACATCAGCCGGGCGACCTTTAGGTGTACCTTAGCGCGCTTCTCCTCTTCAATGTATTCATAGGCCGCGGCCCGGACGTCTTCGTGAAGGAAGCGAAAGCGAATTTTTTCGAGACTTCTGGAGCTAGCCCGCTCTTCGAGAACCTTGTAGTCATTGTCAGAAGCGAGGATCCAGCCTCCCTCTAATGCTTCCCACAAGGCCGTGAGGATTTGCATTCCGGCAGTTTTTGTGACGGCGGACAGACGTCGGAGATCGAACTCTTGGCCAATGCAGGCCGCCAGGCTAAGGACCGAGAGCGAATTCTCGGGAAGGCTTTGTATCTCATTCGCCATGAACTCAATGACTTCGCCAGGAACTTGGGCCTGTTCGATTTCAATGAGGTCCCAGTTCCAGCGTCCAGAGCTGGCATCGAAGCGCAGCAATGATTGAGATTCGAGGCTTCTTAAGAATTGCAGCAAGAAGCTAGGATTCCCACAGGCCTTTCGGGTGAGCACCTTGGCAAAAGAATGAAGCGTCGTTGGATCTACGTCCAAGGTTTGGGCGAGCAGCTCTGTAATGTCGGCGCGAGAGAGCGGTCTTATCTCTATGAACGTCGCGGACTGATCGCGCTTCGCGGCCTTTTGAAAGCGCTTTTGAAACGCTTTGAGTGGTGCGTTGGTACTCAATGCTTGATCTCTATAGGCGCCCACCAGCAAGCGTGTGCAGTCATCCGCTTCGGATAGCGCTTCAAAGAGCTCCAGCTCTTCCTTACAGGCGTGTTGAAGGTCGTCCATGAAGAGGACCAAGAGTTGATGACGGGACCAGCTCTTGAAGAACAGAGCAACGGCTTCCCCGGGAGTCACATCATTCGACGTCTTGGAGGCGCTGTGGCCGAGGAGCCTGGAGAGGGAGGGCACATGATAACAAAGCAGGTTATTAGCTTCCCCGAGCCCTGTTCTAAGCGTCTCTCGGAGCCTTAACTTTTGATCTTCGTCGAGGCTGTGACTGGGCAGCACCATAGATTCAATAAACTGATACCAAAGCGCCCAAGGGTCTGAATTCGCTGGCTCGAAGGCGAAGCGGGCGAATTGCCCTTCTTCTCCGGTCATTCGCGGCTGAATCTCACACACGACTGCAGTCTTGCCGATTCCAGAGAATCCAGCGACAAGCGTCGACTGAGATTGGCCAGCACGAGTTCTTTCAAAGGCCTCAAAGAGGACCTTTGTTTCAGGCTGTCGGCCAAACAATTTCGTGGGGAGAACAATACGCTCGTGAACATCATGCCTTGCGAGTTCAAAGGCGCCGATATATTTGTCGTTTCGCCAAAGATCGAGACAGTGCTCAAGGTCGAATCGCAAACCCTTCGCGGCTCGATAACGGCCTTCAGCGTTCTTACTGAGCAGCTTGAGAACTATGTCCGACAAGATCCCCGGAATTTTTGGGTTGAGGTCCGAGAGAGGTTGAGGTGTTTGGGCGAGGTGGCAGTGAATCAGCTCCATCGGCGATTCGGTTTGAAACGGCAACTGCCCAGTGAACATCTCGTAGAGGGAGATTCCAAGAGAATAGAAGTCGGTGCGATAGTCCACAACGCGGTTCATTCGTCCAGTTTGTTCTGGAGAAGAGTAAGCGAGGGTGCCGTCCGGGCCGAGGTTCTTTCGCTTGGTGCTGCGATTTTGCTCGAAGCGCATGGAGATGCCAAAGTCGGTGAGCTTGACTTCGTTGCTCTCTAAATTGACGAGAATGTTATCGGGTTTGATGTCCTTGTGGATGATGGCTCGGTCGTGCACATGCTCTAAGGCCGTTGCTACGGCGAGGCTAATCTCTAGCAGCTGCAAGAAACTCAGGCGTTCGAAATTCAAGGTGGTCTTGAGCGATCGAGCGCCAAAGTCTTCCGTGATGAGGGCGAGGCTTTGGCTGCTCTCCAACAACTCGATCGGCTTGGCGATGTACTTCGCATCAAGTTCGCGTGTAAGCTCGAACTCTCGACGAAAACGGGCCTGCTCGGAGTGCGTTGGACGATCTCCGATGAGCTTGATGACAACAGGGAGGCGATCGCTGTCTCGCAAAGCGCGAAAGACAAACAACCGCCGACTCTCGTAGAGGATCTCTCGTGTAAGAAATCCCGCCACCAAGGAATTAGCCCGTTTTCCCAACCGACCTCTCCGTCATAGACAAGGTATCAATGAATATCGCTCTTACCGATCAGAGATCATACTACAATAGTTTTCATCTCTTAGGCGGCTTTGCTTCGCGAATCACCGAACCATATTCTTCGTCCATGACAAGCAAGGCGAAGCGATCGACGTTGTCGAGCTCGTTCGTGCTTAGGGAAGTGTAGTCAAAACGACCTCTTATGTCGGTATAGCCGTCTTTATAGAAACGCACTTGGCCACCCTTCATCCGAGCGTAGACTTTCACGTAGACCAAGGGCCTCGGACGATTTGATTCCCGACCGAGGACCTTCACCTGACCCGAATTCTCAAGAACCCTCGCGAGCAGACCATGAGCGAAGCGCGCCTCCGATCTTCGTTGCCCACCTCCAACAACTTCGATGATCACGTTTGAACTATGGAACTCTTCAGGTATCTCCCAGCGATGGACGCCGGCCTTTTCAGCCAGTTCAATCTTGGCGCTGTGATTCGGCATGAGTACGCTGAATTGACCAGATTGCTTCTGAACAAATGGCTGCCGAGAGAAGAGTAACTCAATATCGACTCGATAGAAATTCACGGTGACCGCAGAGACATTCTGGTAGTCAATGGAGATCTCTGTGTCGTGAATTGCCAATTCCAAGTTTGGCTCTAAATCAGCGAGTTGTTGCTGACGACTCTCTCTATTATCCGGGGTAGCAGCGACGACGTCTCTATCCATCGCTTCTTGCAATTGTGCAAGCGCCGTTTCAAAGAGCTGGCGCCAATGGAGAACCGGATAACTCTCATAGCGACTCGCGACCGACCGCGCCGTTTCAATATCTTGCGTATAAAAGGCGAAGTAGACCGACATGTAGTCATATTGAAGCGTCTCTTCCAATTCGCTTCGCACGACGGTCTTAAAGAGGTTGAGGGCGTCTTGAATGCGATCTTGCAAAGATAGATAGAGTGACCCTGTGAGACGATGAGATGCGGTCACTTCCGGAGCATAATGAAGGCGGTTGAGGAAGGCATCGAACTGGGCCTTAAAACGATTGTTTAGAATTGTCCGGTCACCATCTCCGAGGGGATGGGCGCGAGCGTTGACAAGAGGAGCATATTCCTTGTGCTCGTAACGTTTGCGAGCCACAGGGTCGAGGTGAATCCAGTCACTGTAGAACTCGATTCCACAATGATTGACGAAGCCATCACTGTGTTTAACAAAGTCAATGAAGTTCGGCAAATCTCCATGCTTGAAGCTATAGCTCCAGAGTGTCTGATGATAGACATGGCGTTCGCTTAACAAAGCAATGATCGACTCATAGTCGGACTTCTCTTTGAGCCGCCAAGCAATCCTCTCCAAGTCAATTCTGTGAATATTCTCCGTTTGAAGATATTCTAATAGCTCTGGCATTTCAGCTTGCTGAGAAATGTATTCCCAAGAGGTCTTATCCACATGAGTGGCTTCGTCCACGACGTGGAGTGTTGTTGCCGGGGCTTGACAGATTGTCTCTTCATACTTTGACACCTGGACTGGGTAATGGGGGTAATCGCCAGCCAGTGGGAAGTAGAAAGAATACTCAATAGACTGGGTGGCATAGGACGAGAGGACGATATGCTGGCCCTTTGTATAGAAACCAGATTTTACTGGCAGACTGCCTTCGGGAATCTGCATGAGTAAATCTAATTTATGATTCGATGAGCTCGGATTCGTCAGCACCACTTGGCAGGTGTAAACGATCTGTTTGACGAATTCATCTCTTGCGTATTTATCAACGCGCTCGCCTTCCTTGTATTCGTAACGATCATTGTCGACGAAGTAATTCTGACTGACGAGGATCGGAACCTTTGTCTCTGAGGGTGACGATGGTTTGATTTCTTTATGAAAGACGACCGATGGCGACTTCGCCTTGACTGTGACTCTTGCTCCCTCACGGCTTGAGACGGCCTTCTCGGCCTCGAATGGCAAGTCTAAGACCGAGAGGACGAACGCCATTTCAGTGAAGCTCGAAGTCGCGTGAATGAATTGACTTGAGAGAAAAGGCTCCGATCCGCTACGGGGATGCCGTGCGTAGTCTCGCCAAAATGCATTGACCGGGACTAATTCAGGCGTCTGCTCAGTTATCTTTCGCTTGTAATAATTGTTTTCACCGAGTTCCTTAGTGGCATCGAGGGTCTGATAAAGCTGCGGCACTTCTTCGCGCAGGCCCATATCGAGACTCATGCTGGCGGCTGACTCAAATTCGAGCATATCCTCCTCTTCATCAAAGCAGGCGACTTCCGCCATCTTGCTCATCTGTATGCTCTTAGACTTCTTCTTGCTGGGACCAGCAGAGCGAGATCGTCGGGCCATTTTCGGGGCTGGCGCTGCGGGCGCACGCATGCGCTCCATCGCGGGAGGAGGAGGTGGGGCAATCGATGGATCGGGTTCGTCTAAGGCGCTGCTCTTTAACGCGGCGCTAAACAAAGTCTGCTCAGCGATGATGTTTTTAGTCAGCAATTGAAAAGAGTCTTCGATGTAACCCTTAACCCCGGAGTTTGCGTCGTCAATTCTCGTCCCGAGCAATATCTTCTCAACGGTGTTTAATCGTTGATACTCCCAAGGGCGCAAGAATTGCTTGAGATCGGCGCCAAGAAGATACAAGTCGAGAAAGGTCTTGTGTTTCTTTTGAGCCAGAAAGGGGGCGACGGTGTCTTGGAAAAATTGCGGGTCTTTCTTCGAGAGGAAGAAGTGCAATTCATGACAGGCAAACTCACTGTATTTCTTGGTCTTTTCTGCCGGAGTCAAATTGGGCCAATTCATTAGGAAGCGGAATTCTTCCAAGGTGGAATTGCCGGACAGCGTCGTAAGCAAGGTGAACACTCTTTGCAACGTGTCATAGCGCTCCCAAGAGGCCGTCAAATAGTCTTCCACTTCAAATGGCTTATGGCCGTCAACGAGGGAGCTTTGCTTCTTCTCGGAGAAGGTCTGTGTCTGATCGAGGGCCTTTAACAATGTTAGATTTCGGCAAGGGACCTCAGGACTAGCAAGTGGCAAATCCAACGCAAAGGCTCCGACAAGTGGATCGACGACAAGGATTTGAACGAGGCAATAACCTTTAAGTTTCTCCAACGGTATTGTGACTTGTCCGTCTTCAATCTTTAAGTGATTCATGATTAATGAACCGCGTTGTAGGAAATCATAGCTGGCGTAGCCACCCTCAACGTGCTGATTGCGAGGAGAAGGCTTTGGAATGCCCGAAGCCGTCGGTGCTCCTGGCGGACCACCTCCTCCATACGCCCCACCGGCAGCGGCATGGTTCACACCTGTCGAAGTATCCTCCATCGCCCAGGGATTAATGAGGAGTCCTGGGCGGCTGAGCATGTTGCCAGGGAAGCGGTCAGCGCGCTTACGGTCGATAATGTAGCGGTATTCGTCGCCGATGTCGCGCCCGGAGATGAATTGAGAGATGTCTTGTCTTCCGACTCTCGCACGGGGTGGAGTGAAATATAGACGGAAGGTCGATGAGAGTCTTTCTTCGGGATAGAAGTGAGTCGCGAGTACGTGGACGCGAGTATTAGGAGTCACATGATTTAGGCTTGCGACAAGCGCGGTGTCAGTTCGGATAGTCTTCTTGACTGAAATGACCTTGCGCCTTGAAAGTTCGAGGAGTCGTCGGTTTGAAAGGACCCAGGACGAGACCGCGTCGCCGCTGGCGATCTTGATCTCGACGACTTTTTGCAGGTCTTTGACGAACAATTGGTAGTCGCCGGCCTTCAAGCCCGACAGTTTCAGAATACCTGGGTCAATGGAAAGCGCCGTTGAGCAGTCTTGCACTGCTTGGTTCTGACGGGTTTCGATAAGAACAAAACGATCCCGGCTTGGAGCGCGAAGCGTCGTGGGAAGGGCCAGGGTTAAATCGGGACCGCCCTCGTAGCCTTGAAGGGACGGGGGAACGTCTATGTTTTCAGTATTAATGGCCCAAACACCGGAGGCGCTTGGGGAGGAGATGCTCGCTTTGACTGTGGTGAAGTGTTCTAAGGACCCCAGGTTGATCACGCCTTCAGAGTCGGTTTTCAATGAGACGTAGATTGTCTGATTGAAGTCCTTTGGTAGGAGCTCAATTTGGACTGGGAGATCGTTCCGGACCTCTCCTGTTTTCCCCGCGACGACGATTTGATAGCAATCTTCTTTCGTCCTCAAGAAGAGATTGCGAGTCGACTCAGTCGCGTCAATGCCATTGATTTCGATAGTCTTAGAAGATGATAGTGGTAGGTCGGCGTGGCTCGAAAGGTGCCGAACCTTGGCTTTGACAGTGACGACGACGGATTTTGTCTCATCGGGGACGTGGAAATTGTATTGTGTATCTGCGTCATGCTTCAATTCGAAATCAGGAGTTTTTACATCCTTTGACGCGGTGACGTTGTTGCGATCGATACAGTCGATTGTTAAGTGAACGTCTTTCAATAGCTCTAAGCTCGCGGGGTAACCGTTGATGGGAAATTGAGGGCTAATGAGAATTGACGCTTGTTGGCCTCGAACGAGCTGCTCACGGTCAATGTGAATCATTGCGTGAAAAGAGTAATCCTCCGCCAAGTGGTAAAACTCTTCGAGTTGGGAAAAGGAGCCGTGGCTGAGAACAATACTCTGACGTCCTTGCCGGGCCGTAAACGGAATAACAATATCGCCGTTTTCTCTCGCGTGGTAATACCCCCCAGACATCCAAAGGGAGGCGCCCTCTAAGACATCATTGTTGTCGTTGAGGACTCTAAACACATGTCCGGCGGAGCCGATGCGCTCGACGTATTTTAATTGTCCTTTACGTATGAGCGCACGGCTGCTGCGGCCATTTCCAATAAACTCAACGATATAGATTCCTGAGTCTTTCAACTGAGGGAATTCATAACGTCGCTGAACTCGATGGTTTGGGGCTTCACTGTAGTCAAAGTGCAGCTCTTCAGAGGGAATCATGCCGTCGAGGTCTAGGGATGATTGGACTTCGGCATTGTGAGTTTCATAGTAGTTACGGGTGTTAATTTCAAAAATCTTGACGACGAGATGAGCAATGTTCTTAACGTCTAGCTCCAGGGATACCAACTCGTCCGAGCCAAAGACTTTCGCGTTTCTGCATGTGAACTGTAATTCAATTTGATCTTTCAGCCGTTGAAACATTGTTGGATTGTCTAGTAAATCATACCAACGCTCCATATTGCCTTTGTTATTCAAGACCTTGCTCGTAGCGAACTGTTTGTCTAGATATTGCTCACGGAATATCTCCTTAAACTCTCCGGTGTTTTCTGCATCCGCCAAGAAGTATTGGAGGTATTCAGAGACTAGGGCTTCGTCGTTGGAAATGGCATTCAGCAAGGTCGTCGTCTTATAATTGGAGTCGAGATTCACTCGATAGCGGCTCTCCTCAATGCGGCTGATAAAACGACTTTCACTGTAGTGATCTGTCCGAGGAAGCGCCAAATACTCAAAGAAACGCGCCTTGTTGTATTCCCCAGCGCCACGGTCGTAGTCCAGTCGGTGATAAAGAACATGTGCTTTCAGTGAATTGAACACAGCATTTAAGGGGCTTACAAAGTGCCAGAGGCGTTCAAGATAGGCGAGGCGTTCTTTGCCTCCACGAATCCAATCGCTGTCCGCGTGTGGCTGAAGTTTTGTGACTGAAGCCTGGACGAAGGTTTCATTCATCATAAGCTCTGGCTTGCGCTCGGCGAGCTCTTCAAGCTGATTGATGAACAAGTTTTTGTGAAGCTCAAAAGAACCAAATCCTGAGCTCCGTTTGTCTTCAAGCTCCCGACAAATCAAGTCGATGATCTTTGGATGCGTTGTCTCTTTCAAACGCCTCAACAACTCCCGCAACTGAGCCATGGTGAGCTCTTCGTCTGGCAACCATTCCAGAGCGTGATCGGTGAAGTAGCCTAGGCTGTTACTATCGCCAAACGCACGTCGCTTCATCGTGTCGTAGGAGATCGTGTTTGGCGTGAGGCTGGTCGGTAGTGTCGATTGCCGGGAGCTAACGGACTTCTGGTGGCTGAAGTAGAGGCTGAGTTCACGCTGCAAATGGTCAGCAGAATCGCCCATCTTAAATTCAAGCAGAGCGCGGCGGTTCTTGATCTCACCAAGGCGGGTGGTGTGACCGTGTTTTTCAGACCACGCCTCGATGACCTCATCTAAGCCGTCGAACGAGCGCTTAAGAAGCTTGTCATGGCAGTGATAGTAATAGTAATCATTCAATCATTCAATCATTC
>JARGOJ010001279.1 GCA_029210225.1 Planctomycetota bacterium | reverse complement strand
GTCGATCACTCCAAAGCTCGCGTTCACGCGATCGAAGCCTTCAAGGCGCTTAAGAATTAATCAGTGGCTTGGTCACTGCCCTAAGCGAGCTAAGCGGCCAATTCTCAGGTCGTTCAGCTTTCCATTCTCGGCGATGACTTCGCCGTTAAGGAGAGTCATACGGTAGCCCTTGGCGTCTTGCAGGAGTCGTTTACCGCCGGCGGGGAGGTCGTTGACGAGGCGGGGCGGGTTAAGGCTGAGTTGATCGAAATCAATGATATTAATGTCGGCTTTTTGCCCTGGCGCTAATTCACCGCGATCTGTAAATCCGATAAAGCGTGCGGTCTTATAGGCTTGCATATGAACGAGTTGTTCAATTGGAAGGAGATCTTTGCCGCGATTCTTGCCCCAGTGTGAGAGTAGAAAGGTTGGGAAGCTGGCGTCGCAGACAGTTCCCACATGGGCGCCGCCATCACTTAGACCGGGCAAGGCGAGGGGGTGGGTCATCATTTCCCGGACGGCGTCAAGATTGAGGCCAGAATAGTTATAGATTGGGAAATAGAGGAGCGCGTGGCCGTCTTGTTCGAGCATGGCGTCGAACAGGACTTCAAGCATGGTTTTATTCTGCGCCATGGCTTCGGCGTAGAGGCAGTCTTCCATGGCGGGTTCGTAATTGGGGTTTTCCCCGAGGCGATAGAGGCGCTTGGCGACCAGCTCCAGGTTTCCTAGCAGGTGGTCTGCGAGGGGCGGAATGGAGCTGCCGTCGCCGGAGACCTTGTCTGATTTTTCGGTGAGGATTTGGGCGCGAAACTCGGGCTTCTTCATTTCTTTGACGCGCTCTTCGAGGGACAGCGCGGAGATCTTTTTATAGGAGGGGAAACCAATGAATGGATGAAAGGTCGCTTCTAATCCGAGCATGACGCCGATGCCCCTGGGGGCGGTCTGGAGGCGAATGTTCAAGCCTTTCTCATTGGCTTCTTCGGCCTTACGCATAATTTGTTGCCACTGTGTCGGAGCCTGATCTCTCTGCATTAATGAAATGGACATGGGGTGGCCACCAGAAGCCTTGAGCATTTCCTCGAGTAATTGCCACTCAGGCTCAAAGCGTTCGGGGGATTGAGCCATATCAAAGTCGGAGACGGCTTGGAGCACGCCATGATCGAGACCTTTAAAGGCTTCGGCAATTCCAACGAGTTCTTTTAATTGAGCTTCGGAGGCGGGGGTCGCGTGACCTTCGGCGGAGCGGTGATTGTCGGTGCGCCCAGTGCTAAATCCTACCGCCCCGGCCTTCAAGGCGTCTCTGACGAGATCGCGCATTGCCGCGATGTCTTCGTCGGTGGCTGGGGTTTCGGACGTGGCGCGGTCGCCCATGACATAGACGCGGAGCGCGTCGTGAGTTGCTTGAACGGCGAAGTCAATCGCGTGGGGAAAGGAATCGATGGCGTCCATGTATTCGGGGAGGCTCTCCCAATTCCATGTCAGGCCTTCAGCGAGAGCGGTCCCCGGAATATCCTCGACTCCTTCCATAATGCGAATGAGGCGATCTCTATCCTTTTCTTTGACCGGGGCAAAGCCGACACCGCAGCTACCCATGACGCAGGTGGTTACGCCGTGAACCGAGCTGGGGGCCAAGTCCTTATCCCAAGAAATTTGGCCGTCATAGTGAGTGTGAATGTCTGTAAAGCCGGGAGTTACGAGCGCGCCCTCCGCATCAATGACTTTCTTCGCGGGGCCGTCACAGGCGCCAACCTCTGTGATTTTGCCATCTTTGATTCCAATTTGTCCCTGGAATGCGGGCTTCCCTGTGCCGTCAACGATGGTGCCATTGATAATCTTTACGTCAAACATTGTGTCGATTCCTTTAACTGAAGAAGTCTAATTGATCGTAGCGCTCGTGGGTTAATCATTGAAAAGGCGCGGAGTATTATCGGTGGGCGTCTTTGGCAAGAATGCCCACGTCACGATCTTGCTCGCCTTCGTCTATGAGAGTGTCCATTCGTCCGGCGATGGCCGAGAGCACTGGCACGGATTCCTGGCCGGACGATTGAATCATAAGATCAATGTCTTTGCGAGCCATTTGAAGGGACCAGAGGGTCTCAAAATCGGCCTTCGCCATTCTTGCGCCGCGTCCCTTGAGGGCCATGCTGGGGTCAAAGTGTGAGAATAGCTCAAAGACTTCTGTCGGAGCGAGGCCCATGCTTTTGCCCATCACGAAGA
>JARGOJ010000173.1:8668-12008 GCA_029210225.1 Planctomycetota bacterium | reverse complement strand
CGCGTCCGACGACAAAAATCCCAACTTGAAGAACTCGAAGAAGACCTCACTCGAATTCGCCGACGGAACCAAGAGCTTGAAGTCGACATTGAAGGCTATGAGCGCCGTATCAGTTCCGCTAAGGCCCAAGAAGAAGAGTTTAAGACGCTCCAGGCCAAGGTGATCTCTTTCAAAGAAATTGAGGCCGACGGTAGCCGCTCGAAAGAACGGATTTCCCAGCTCGAATCCGACCTCGTCGAGGCTCGGGAAAAGGCTGGCAAGCTCAAGGACGCAGAAGACGAGATTCAACGCCTTCGCATGGAGATCGTTGAAGCGAAAACGGCTCACCAAGAATCAAGCAAGGGAATGCTCGACGAAGTTAAGAAGATGCTTCAAGCGAACCCACAACAAGCCGCAGCTCCTTCGGGTGAGTTTGCCGACCAACTCTCCAAAATGCAGGAAGCGCTCTCTGGTCAGCTACGACGTATGACCCTCTCCGGCGGCGGAGGCGGCGGTGCAACCCGCCCAGACGGTAACGTCGACCTGTCCCAGCTCTTCAATGTTGGCGGTGGTAAATCCATTGAGAGCAACATTGACCAGATCGAGGTCAAGTCTACGAAGGCTGGCAGCGTGAGGAACAAGCTCAACCGCTTGAAGAAACTTCGCGGTGGAGGATGAACCAAAGCGTCAAGTCGAGGCGTTATTCGAGACTCATGTTTCAACTGAGATCGAATAGGTAACGCTTCAGTCTCTATCGACTTGAATGAAACGGTTTTTTTTAGTGCTTTTTTAAGCCAGAATTACGGCGCGAGGAACTTCTCTTCGCGCCGATTCTCATCCCCCTCTTTTTGCAGTGTTTAACGAGCATCTTTGCCGTTGAACGGCGATCTCGACAGGTAAGAATTGTGGGAGCTTTGACCGACTTAGCGATATACTGACGATCTTCAATGTCATATGGCAGTAGCCAACGCCTGAAAAAATACATATGCTGTGTCCTTCCGTATAACTGTGCATTTCCAAAGGGAGATGGACTGTTATTTCGTTAGTAAGATCCAACTCGATCAGCATTGAAGAGTCCGAGGAGATTTTGGGATGGGTGGACAGCCGACAATCGATTATGGCGGTGGCCGAGGAAACGAATCCTCTGCAGACGTCAGTTATGGAAAAGGCTTGGATGTTGGAACAGCCAACTTGCTCGCCGCGACCCAGGATGCCAACGGAAACGTTGTCGTCAAATCACAGCGAAATGCCTTTATTGACATTGAGCAGAACGACTTTACTCGCAACATGCTCACCAAGATGGGCGTGCAGTACGTCATTCTTAACAACAAGATGATTGTCATCGGTGACCCTGCGTTTGACCTCGCGAATATCTATAACCGCGAGACTCGTCGTCCTATGGCCGACGGTATGATTTCCCCTAAAGAAGCCGACGCGATGCCTATTGAAAAGCTCCTCGTCGACCGCCTTCTTGGGCCTCCGCAGAAAAAAGGCGAGATCTGCTACTTCTCAATTCCTGGAGCGCCTCTCGACTTTGACATGGACGTGACCTACCACAAAGGTATGTTCAAAGACCTACTCGGAAGCCTCGGCTACCAAGCCAAGCCTATCCACGAAGGTTACGCCGTCGTCCTCTCTGAGCTTGACGACGACGAAGAGCTTCCATTCACCGGTATTGGTGTTTCTTGTGGTGGTGGTATGTTCAACATCTGTGTTGCCTACCAAGCTATCGAAACACTCGCCTTCGCGACGACTCGCGGTGGTGACTGGGTTGACCAAAACGTCGCCCGGGTGCTCGGCCTCAAAGGATCTCGTGCGACCGCTCTTAAAGAGAAAGGTGTCGACCTTCGCAACCCACGGACTCGTGAAGAGCAAGCCATCGATATCTATTACCGCGAGCTCATTCGTTACGCTCTGACAAACATTGCGGATCGTTTCTCGAATAAGCAAGATACGCCAAACTTCCCAGCGCCTGTTGATATGGTCTTTGCTGGTGGAACCTCTCGTATCGGTGGATTCATTGACGTTGTTCGTGACGAACTCGGCAAAATGGACTTCCCAATTCCAATTCGCGACGTCAAGCGCGCCGAAGACCCACTAACAAGTGTGGCTCGTGGATGTCTCGTGGCTGCTGCTGCCGACGACGAAGCTTGATGATAGACTCAGCCAGCAAGGTCCCTTGTTCGTCTTTGAATTGAGGACCTCTAAAGCTGACCCGTGAGTCTTGCCGACATATAATCATAAAAAGAAGCCCGCCTCGGCGGGCTTTTTTTATGTCGGACCCAAGCCGGAAGGTTTCCCCTTGTCTCGCCTCTTAGCCATCCTCACTCTGATACTCCTCTTCATTCTTCCGCAACCCGCCTTCGCGCAGGGGTCGTCGAACAATGGAATGAAGATGAAGGTGAAGATTGGGGACAAAGATCGTGGCGGCATAGAACAACTCTACAGCCTTAACCTCGTCGCCGTCTTTGGCGGCCTTGAAGCCTCAACTTACGACCCGGTCAAAGATGAAGGCCTCAAAGTCGTGGCCGATCGCGCTGTCTTCTGGCACAAGCCTGGAGCCTCTCTCAGCGAAGTCTGGTCGGCGGTCCGGGCTGGATATTTCGAAGGCAATGTCATCCTTGAGTTCACCGACCTTGGACGCAGCCCGCTCAGAGTGGAAGCCCAGCGCATCTATGTCGACTTTGTTCATTCCAAGATGATCATCCTCGATGCGCGCTTTCAGGTCATCCCTCCTAACGAGTCTCAAAAGGCCCAGAAGAAGTCTAGGACGGCTGAGATCAAAGCCGCCAAGCGTGAGGCTCGTCGGCGAGAGGCGGCAGGATTGCCTCCCCTTACTGACGAGGAAAAGGCTAAAAAGGCAAAGGAGAAGAAAGAGAAGGAGGCGAAGGAAAAAAAAGACAGAGCGAATCAGCCCCCTGCCCGCGGCATCGGGGAGGAACCCCTCTATCTCTTCGCGAAACGTTTGAAGGTCTTTGGCTCAATTGCCATGACCGGGGATGATATCTCGATCACATCCTGTAACTTCTCCGATCCTCACTTTCGCTTGCTCACAAAAACGATCAAAGTTGAAGCAGACAATCCTTATCCTGTGGCCCAGCCGGGGATGGGGGGAGCCGCTGTAGGGGTTGATTTTACAGGGTCGACGGACGTTCTTCGGCAGTTCTTGGCGAGCGACGACAAGAAAGAACGAGACAAGCTCGGGAGCGATCGATTGAGCGGGCAGCGAGAGATGCCCCGGTGGATCACCCTGAAAGATGTCTACTTTGAGGTCCTCGGAGCCAAGGTCTTTTACTTACCTGGAGCCGTCTGGCGCTCGACCTGGGATGTCTTCCCGACTTTTGGCTATGGTAACTCGTCG
>JARGOJ010000173.1:0-8658 GCA_029210225.1 Planctomycetota bacterium | reverse complement strand
ACCTCCCTTTGATCGCTCCAGGGAAGAAGACGATTGGGGGCGTTCGCAAACGTCATGGACTCTCTGCTTCGTTGCAGGTCGGCGCGATGTTCTCTTCGGAGCGCGGCTTTTCCGAATCGGGGGGGATGCGTTGGAAGTATTATCACGAGGGTCGACAGGCGTCACGAGGTAAGTTCCTTGGAACTTACCTTCGGGACCAGGGGCGCGATCGGAGCGGCCTGATGATGGAGCGCAAGTCCCGTGGCTGGTTCTACCTCGCGCAACAAACCGAACTCAAAGAGCGATGGCGCATCGACTCGGAGATCTCCTATCTCTCCGATCGGGACTATCTGCTCGAATTTGAAGAGCGGATCGCGAAGACCGAGAAGCAACAGGAGACCTATCTTTACACTCATTTACGGGAAGGCCCCATCATTGCTTCGGCCCTCGCTCGGTGGCGTATCAATGACTTTCAGGATTACACGGAGAGGTTGCCTGAGTTGACCCTGGATGGTTTCTCCATCCCATTCTTTGAGGACCCGATTCTTGGTGGAGGCTCAACTTTTACCTTTAACTTTGCCGGAGCACACATCCGGCAGCGGAAGGATAACTTTAGGAGAGGAGACCCGACTCGGGAAATCAATCGAGTGGATGGGACTGTTGAGGTCGACCATAAGGTTCCATTGGGCCCGTTTATCGCTCGTGGCTTCGCTCGCCAACGCTTTACGGCAGTGGATCGCTCTCCAACGAGGAGCGGCGGCACAGAGCGTTTGACAGGGTCTGCTGGAGCGAACCTCGCGACGACGATATGGCGTCAGTTTGGGGACCGGTCCACTCATGTGATTGTCCCGGAGATCGGCTATTTCAATCGGTATTTCAACTCACGGGATCCGACGGACTTCTTCCAGATTGATGAAGTCGATCAGGTGCAGGAGACCGAGTTCATCTTCTTGAGGACCCGAAGCCGCCTCTCCCTTCTGACAGAAGATAAGAAGCGCTACTTCGACTTCATCGATTTCGCGGTCGAGACGCGATATTTTCCGAACGCGAACAAAGACAATAATCGTCGTAACTTCGGCTCGCTCTTTGGTGACTTGCGGCTCTACTATCCAAAGATCTTTCGTGCGCGGGTAAGAGTCGAGACCGATCCGAGTCGAGGTGATATTGTCACGAATGAGAGCTCGATCAACATGTTCTTAAGCGCGTTCTTTAAGGATGACGATCCCTATATTGAGGCCTTGCAGAATATCAGTGTTGGTGCGTCTTACCGAGATTTGAGGCGGGTCACAGAGGCCTTAGGATGGAATGTGACTTGGCAAATCTCAAAGAAGTGGAGCTTTCGCTTGGACGAGCAGTACGACTTCATGACGAGCCGCTTCACTCAACATAGAGGAACCTTTCGCCGACGTTTTCACCGCTTCTCCCTCGACTTCTCTGTCAGCGTTGACCCCGGAGAAGATGACGTGACTTTCAGTGTTCAGCTGGCTCCCGACCTCTTCGGCAGTAGCAGTGATCCTTTCCAAAACGGACGACTTTCCGGCATCGGTTATTGATAGACGGCGTGGTCCTTGTATCTTGAAATCACGATTTCTGAGGGAAGGAAACTGGCACTCATTGAATGAATCGCTTCGCTGCCCGTACTGTCGCAGTGAGTTACCCCGCCAAAGCTTAGAAGTGGCTTCGTGCCTGCGTTGCTCGACTCGACATCATAAACACTGTGTCGCGGCCCATGGGGCGTGTACGATTCTAGGTTGTGAAGCACGAGTCGTGTTGCTCGGGGGAAAAAGGTTCAACCTCGACGAATTGGCGGGGCAGCTCGATTTAGGGGCGATCCCGTTTCGAGTCCACGATGGACTCCCCGAGCAAGAACCTCGCTTTCTCAGAGTGGAGGACGCGATTGATGACAGCGGGAAAGGCGGCCGTGCGAGGGTCGAATTAGTCCTTAAACAGAGCTCAGTGAAGCGAGGACAGCGGGTTCGCGGCTCCGTGATCGTGAACACGCCGAAGGCTCTCATTGTTCAACGAGCCGGTCTAAGCCTTGAAACTCGGGTTGAGACTCAACTCGCTTCGACTCACAGCCGCCGAGCGACGCGGCGCAAGACGAAGGTGATCCAACGGGAAGTGGTCTTTGCGGGCCAACGTCGTGGCAACGCTGGGGCGAGATTGGTCGACGGGGTCTATAAGATGCTTGGCAAGGCCAGTGATCGGCTGATGACCATCCCTGCCGGACGCCGGGAGTATCCTTTCTCGTTCCATATTGATTTGGCCTTTGCTGCATCGGTTCACCATAGCCATGGGGGTGAGGAAGATCATGTTGAGACCGAACTGACGGCTCGGGTTGTGATTCCTTTTGGGCAAGATCTCACGGATCGCCAGGCCCTGACTATTCTTTAGATAATGGGGAAAATCGGTCGGGGAATGAGCTTCCAGGTCGAGTTTTACGTGCTTTTTTCCAGTGAGCGCCCTCCAAAGTAGAGAACTTCGATTTTGGAGGGTCTACAAATGGGTCTCATTGATGGAATACACCGTGATGGAAAACATCCTGAGGGGAAAGACCGAAGCCTGACCATAAAAATCATGTACGTAGGACCGGTGGGCGCTGGTCGACGGACGAGCTTGCGAGCCATCGGGGAGCTCTGGAAGCAGCCAGTTCAGTGCGAGGCGAGATCCTGGGGTCCGGTGTCCTTTGTTGAATCCGCTGTCTTGCTGCGAGGACCCACAGGGCTTGATATCGGACTGCGGGTGGAGTGTCCTTGGCGTGTGCCACAGCTCCCCAAGGAATTCGCGGCCTGTTTCGCCGAGGTTGACGGACTCATTTTTGTCGCTGATTCACAGCTGAGAAGTTTGGAGGCCAATCAAAGGGCGCTCAATGATTTGAACTCTGGCTTTGAGAGGGTCGGGCGGTCTCTGGGCCGGATTCCTCATGCCTTCCAGTGGAACAAGTGTGAGATGCCCGACGCGATTTTACCCCAAGACCTAGGACGCCGTCTCAATCGTCATGGGGCTCCGAGCGCTTCCAGTACCGCCCTGCTAAATCTGAACGTCACGGAGCTGTTGTTGGAGCATAGTGGTCAGATCATTGAGCGCCTCGGGATGACGCTTCCTCCCGAAAAATATAGTGTTGAGCGTTTGCGGAAGGCCGTTGGCCGAAAGAGATGGCCCCTGAACGAATGACTTTCTATGCGCTGTTCCCAAGTCGAGGTATCATTTTGATGTTGATTCGATCTGCTTGGGAATATCGTTTATGTCTGATTTGAGTTTGGAGTTGGCCCGCGGCAAACAGCGCGGCTTGCCTTGGCACTTCAAGGTCATACTCGTGACGATCGTAATTCTTGGCGCTTGGTCTGGGCATCTGATCATTCAGGAGCAACAGCTTCGGGGCCAGGTCGCGAAGCGAGTGCACTGGATTAACACTCTTCAAAATATCCTCGCCGACCTACAACAGAATATCTCCCTCGCGACTCCTTCCCAGCGTCCGCCACCAGTTTTTTGGCGCGAAATGAACCAGCGCCTCGGAGATTTTCACAGGGATTTGGGGAAGGCGAAAGAGACTGAGGCCCTTCGGGAAGAGCTGGAGAACATTCAGCAGAGCTTTGGGCTCTTACAGATCGCCTTGGTCGACAACTCTTCACAGAGCGTTCAGAGCTCGGTGGGTGACCTCTATCGCCGCCTCGATTTGTTTGCGCGCCGTATTAACAATCAGCTTGAGATCCAGTCAACGGAGCTCGGTGAGCGTTGGGACCGTCTCGGCTTTTTAATTGGGACGCTTTTCCTACTCTTCATCTCAAACTTCTTTCTGATGTTGCTCACCCTGATTCGTGACCGGCAATTACTCCAAGTGAACGAAGACCTCAACCGTGCGGTTCGAAGAGCAAATTCGGCGAACAGCGCCAAGTCAAGATTTGTGGCGAATATGAGTCACGAGATCCGGACGCCTATGCACGGTATCATTGGCACCGCCGAGTTGTTGCTGGCGATGGAGTTGTCGAAAGAAGAGCGAGAATACATTGAGATCATGAAGCATTCGGGGCAGACGCTCTTAGGCTTGCTTAATGACATCCTCGACTTTTCCAAAATTGAGGAAGGTCATTTACTGCTTCAAGATGCGCGCTTCGAACTGCGGGAGACCGTGGAACAGGTCGTTCAGCAGCTCGCTATTCCAGCGCAATCCAAGTCTCTAGATCTCATTTGTCACATCGATCCGACTTTGCCCAAGGTGGTCTTTGGAGACAGCACCCGCTTTCGTCAGGTGCTCTTTAATCTTGTTGGAAACGCCATTAAGTTCACAGATACGGGTCATGTCCTCGTCGAGGCGAAGGTCGTGAATCTGGAGACAGCGTCTTTTTACTTTGACCTGGTGATTCGAGATACGGGTATTGGAATTAAAGACAAGGACAAGGCGGCGCTCTTCGTGCCTTTCTCCCAGGTGGATCCGTCGAACACCCGCCGTCATGAAGGCACGGGGCTTGGCCTCTCTATCTGTAAATATATTGTCCTCGCTATGGGTGGATCCATTCATGTTCAAAGCGAGTTCGGCAAGGGCAGCGCCTTTCACGTGACTGTTCCATTAAAAATTGTCCCCGCCGATACCGAAGATAAGCCGCCGTTGCCACTGACAACCCTGATTCTTGATGACAATCCCCTGCGCCAGACGGCATTGAAGTCGCAATTGAAGACCCTGGGGCAAGAAGCTGTGCTATGCCCGACCTTAGAGGAGGCGATCAATTGCTTGGCGAAAGCGGACAAGGACCGATTGGCTTTAGTTTTCATTGATCAGGACTGTGCGGACCTTGATTTAAGCCAGTGGTCGGCAGCGCTCAGAAAAGCGGCAGTGGGCCCCTTGACCCTCGCTTTGGTATTGCCAATGAGTCAGCCGATTGCTCAATCAGTTGTCGAAGAAAAGGGCATCGACACGACGGTCTCCCGGCCCCATCGCCAAACACGACTGAAAAAACTGTTAAAGAGTGTTGTTCGGGCGAGTCAGGAAGTCTCAGAGTCCAGCGTTGAGATTGAGAATCGCCATGAAGGTCCAATTCTCATTGCAGAAGACAATCCCATCAATCGCATGGTGCTGGCGAAAATGGTCAGTAATTTAGGATACACCGTCGTTCATGCGGAGGACGGAGAAAAGGCGGTCGAAGCGGCAGATAAAGAGGCCTTTAAGGCCATTTTAATGGACTGTCAAATGCCTAAACTAGACGGAATAGAGGCCACGCGAAAAATCCGCCGTCAGTCGAGCGTCAATTCAAAAGTTCCAATTATTGCAGTGACCGCGAGCGCGGAAGCAACTGAGCGGGGGCGCTGTGTTGAAGCGGGAATGAACGGCTTTCTGTCGAAGCCCGTAACGACCGATCGATTGGAGTCGGTGCTTAGGGAATTCTTGTTTAGTTCATAGTCCTTTCTTTCGCGAGCGACTTTTTACAGCGTTTATGACAGATTTTGGGGGAGAGGCGTGCATTGAACTGAGAAAACTACTTGTCTTCTGGAACGGCCGTCTTTTCTTCGCGAGACTCAATGGCACCCTGCAGAAATTGGATGATCTCTTTGTCATTTAGAAATCTTCCCGATTGAATTGACTCTTTGTAGACAATCTCGTGCAACTCCACTATTTCTGCTTCGGTCGCGCCGAGTGTTAATCCGATTTCTTTAACTCGTCTCTGACAGGAAAACAACCCGGTCGCGTAGACCATGGACACTCGTTTTCTTTTGTTGGAGCGCTCAAGACCTCTTGTACCGAGTGTTAACGAGTCACTATTCAGTTTGTTAAATAGCGTTTCAACTTCAGTTCGATGCGTGATACCTGGGCTTGTTGTGGGGAAGTCGTGATCGATTAGATGGGCGATTATGGGGACCTCTTTTTTTACGACACCAGATTGTGAGATCCCGTAGACTATAGGATTGTATACATCGAGAGATATATATAGATAGGGTCCTGTACCAGAATCTAAGTGAACTAATTTGGCAGATTCAGCATTGAAGGAGTTGTTGAAATTGTCGCTCTTCCAGCGCCAACCATCCCACCAGTAACATACTGTTTCAACTCGACTCAAAGGCGACACTGAAGCCTTGGAAGGACTAACATGAAGGACTTTTTTTTTGAGACCTAAGAATCCTCTGAGGTCATCGCCTAGCAGTTTGTATTGTCCGTGTTTGTTGAGTAGGTAAAAGTCCTCATAGTGAACGATAATTGTTCTTCTAGATCCTCCGTCAGCGTCGGCAAGGCTCTCATTTACAATGATTTTTCCGCCGAATACAAGGGCCACCAACTGAGGCCAGAGAAGATAAGTCGTGATGAGAACGCTGAAACTAATGAGCGTGAGAAAAATGATAGCTTTGCTATTGCGACTCGCATCTTTAGGCCGGTCGAATTGGTCCATGGATCCGTCCATAATAGGGCCTCCTACAATTCTTCCGTTTTAGAGTAATAATCAGCCATATTTCAAACTAATCCGGCCGCGCTCTGTATCAACACTCTCAATGGTCACATCAATTTGCTGCCGAACATGAACGACATCCGAAGGATGCCCAATTCGACGACCAAATTTAGAAATGTGAATCAATCCATCACGGTGGACTCCAATGTCGACAAAAGCGCCAAAGTCCGTCACGTTTGTCACTGTGCCCTTTAATTTCAATCCGACTTTGAGATCCTCCATAGTCTCAACACCCTCGGTGTACTCCATAGATTGAGCCTCACCCCGAGGATCGCGCCCAGGCTGAGCCAATTCTGAAAGAATGTCCTCGACTGTTTCAATGCCCACTTTGCCTTGCACGAAGGTCTTGGCGTCGGCGCCCTCAAGAAGCGACTTATTCCCGACCAGCTCGGCGATAGGACTCCCCAGAGTCTTGGCGATTTGTCGCGCCACGTCGTAGCTCTCTGGGTGAACCGCAGTATGATCAAGCACTTCCTTGCTCTCTGGCACTCTCAAGAATCCCGCCGCTTGGAGATAGGCCCGAGGACCCAGGCCCGCCTCTTTGAGCAGCTCTTTGCGAGTCTGGAAGGGCTTCTTCTCCCGGCGCTTCACAATGGTCTCCGCGAGCTTAGGACCGATTCCTGAAACGTAGCGAAGCAAAGCCCCAGACGCTCGGTTTAGATCGACCCCAACCTCGTTCACGACCTGCTCTACGATGCCGCCGAGGGCTTTGTCCAAGCGCTTGCTGTCAATATCGTGCTGATACTGTCCGACTCCCAGGCTCTTCGGATCAATCTTGACTAACTCCGCCAGGGGGTCCTGAATACGCCGCGCAATAGAGAGCGTTCCCCGAACCGTCACATCTAAGTCAGGATGTTCCTCGCTCGCGAGTTTGGACGCTGAGTAAACACTGGCGCCGGATTCGCTGACGATGACCTGAGAGATCTTCTGCGGACCCTCGAAGGTCTTTAGAAAGGCGGTTATGAACCGAGCGGTTTCTCTCGACGCCGTGCCGTTACCAATGGCGATGACCGTGACTTTATGACGGCTGACCAGAGTCCGGACGATCTTGTTGGCGGGCTCTTGCTTCCCAGTGTGAGGATAAATCGTCGCGGACTCTAGATACTTTCCATGGGCGTCAATGACCGCCAATTTACACCCGGTTCGAAAGCCTGGATCGACCCCAAGAATCACTTGGCGCTTGAGCGGAGGACCCAGCAACAAGGCCCGGAGGTTCGAGCGGAAGTTCTCAAGGGCGGAGAGCTGGGCTTCTTCGCTCAGGTCCTTTCGAACGTCCTTCTCACAGGCCGGACCAATGCGGTCGTTGAGCGCCTGCTTCACCGCCTGGCGCAGCACTTCCTCCGCTGGTCGTCTGCGGCTTCTCGGCATCCACCGGCGCTCAAGGTCTTCAAGCTCCCATTTCTCCTGCCCCTCAACCTTCACAGAGAGCAGCCCCTCACGTTCTCCTCTATCAATCGCTAAGATCCTGTGGCCCTTGAGATACTCCACTTTCGTCCGAAGCCCCACCAAGTCACGATAGACCGATTGAGCGACGTCGTCCTTCTTGCCTCGGCTCGCTTTAATAACAAGGAAACCTCTCTGACGACGCTCACGAATATGAGCCCGGAGATCAGCGCGGTTGGCGAGGTCCTCCACCAAGATGTCGATGGCTCCGGAGAGAGCGTCCTCTACGTTCTTCACGTCTATTGCTGGATTGACGAATTTCTTAGCGACTTGGTCCGGGTGGCGGAACTCATTGGGGTCTAGAAGAGTGTTTGCCAGGGCGTCGAGGCCTTTGGCTTTGGCCTTCGCCGCCTTGCTATGGCGACTGGGCTTGTAGGGGAGGTAGAAGTCTTCGAGGGCTTGTTTTGTTGTGAGGCCGCGAAGAGTTTGCTCAAGCTTCGGAGTGAGAACCCCGGTCTTCTCCAGAGATTTGCGGATGCTCTCTCGGCGCTCTTCGAGGGCCTTGACCTGAGTCAGACAGTCATCAAATTGTCGCAGGGTCTCGTCGCTCATGCCGCCGGTTGCTTCTTTGCGATAACGTGCAATGAAGGGAATCGTGCAGCCTTCGTCGATGAGGCTAAGCACAGAGTCGACGGCTCTTTCGGCCAGGGACATCTGAGCGGCGATAGAACGGGTGAGGATAGTCTTTAACGGAGACGCAGTCATAGAATGGCAAACCTTGATCAATGATTGGAAACGGCTGGGGACCAGGACGGGGAAAAATCAGTGGGCATGGGAGGATCATCGATTCCTCCTTCAGGAA
>JARGOJ010000172.1 GCA_029210225.1 Planctomycetota bacterium | reverse complement strand
GATCTGATTTGTAATGAGGAAGCGCAAATGAATCTTTGGATAAGCTCGGGCGAAACGCGCCAGGTGCTTACTGAGCATCCACCGCAGGATCTCCCCGACCGTCGTCAGAATGACTTCTCCTTCCGGCCCAGACGGGTCCTCAAGCACCGACTTCACAATAGTCGCAGCTTCCACCATGGGAGTGACCGCCTCCAAGAGCGCTTCACCACGATCGGTAAGGCGAATGGGGCTCTCTCGGTAGAGTAACGGAGAGCCCGCTTGCTCTTCAAGTTTTTGAAGATGGCGGCTCACGGTCGACTGACTCACTCCCAGGGCTTTCGCCGCAGCGGTCAGACTCCCAAAGCGAGCCACGAAGTCGAAGGTGCGAAGTGGGTCCCAGTGCATTCGTCTCTCATGCAAATATGGATAGCAGCCATGCGATCTTGGCCATTGCGCTCCGATTATGCATGAGCCAGGATAAGTCAATCAAGCACCAAGTCTATTCTTCTCAGAAGGATCAATCATGAAGATTCAACAGCTCAGGAACGCGACCTTTATCCTCACCCTGGGAAGTCGGCGCTTCCTCGTCGATCCAATGCTCTCAGGTCCGGGTAAGCTTCCAGCCTTTAAAGTCTTTAGCCGAGAGAGACAGCGCAATCCAATTGTGGCCCTCCCCGAAGAAGCCAAAGAAGCGTTGAAGACAGTGACCGACGTGCTCATCACCCATGAGCACATGGATCACATCGATCGGGCCGGAATGAAGTGGATTAAAGATCGAGACTTACCGGTGTGGGCGAGTCCCATTGATACTCCCTATTTGAAGAAAAAAGGCCTCAAGGTCACTGCGCTCGAAAACGGCGCTATGGACATGAAGGTGGAGTTAGTGCCGACCAAGCACAGTCGTGGGCTTCTGAGTTGGCTGCTCGGCCCAGTCACTGGCTTTTACCTCGCTCATCCCAGGGAACCAAGCATTTATCTCACCAGCGATGCCGTGCTTACAGAACACCTGCTAAAAACCCTTGATCGATTGAAACCCGATGTCATTGTCGCTCCTGCAGGCTCTGCAAATTTTGGATTAGGGCCCGACCTGTTATTCTCAGTAAATGAACTCGTCACACTGACCAAGCGGGTGAATTCAAAGATGATCTTCAATCATTTGGAGGCGATTGATCACTGCCCGACGACTCGGGATGAATTAAAGCAAAGAATGAGTGAGGAAGGATTGGCGGCGCGGGTCTTCATTCCAAAGGATGGAGAAGAAATGGAATTTCTCCCCGACGCCAATCCTTCAGTCATTAAAAACCTGGGTATCTATCAGCCAACGGGGCGCTTTCAAAAGTGGTTGACGGGTCAATTTGCGGGAACTTGAGGCTGGAGAAAGAACTCTCCATTCTCTCCTCCAGCCTCACAGCGAGGTAAGTCTCAAGGGAGCAATTCATTGACAAGCGCTTTATGGCCTAAATCACAGCCGAACGGTTGGTAATTTTTCAGGGGTCCAGTTTTGGGAGAAATGAAGTCCCAGACGCCCTTCGCTTTGTTGAACTCTACAATAGAGCGGCAATACCACTTTGTCTTTAGGCTGCAGCGACTTCCGATATCCACCTTATCGAAGGACTTCCCATCGAAGCGAACGCGGACATATTCTTTAAAGTTCGCCTGCATTATGGAGATCTTAAACCTGAAACCCGTTTTAGGATTCTTTGATGCGTTTGAAAGGCAAGGTTTATCAACGCTGAAGATATGGTCATTGTCAGGTGTGTTGTCCTCGTCATTGGGGTTTGCCCTTTTCGTCGCCATCGTCGTCATTTGGCCGATCATCTTTTGGAAAAATGTCTTTGTCAAGATAGCCAGCATCTCCGAGAGCGTAGGCTTCTTTCTGTCGGGTCACATCGAACACAATCCGCTTTTCCTTACCAATGTTCGTGGGAAAGACAGTGAACTTAAACCCTATACCATGGCCAATCCGAGGCTTATCTGGGTTGTCAAAGCCGGTCCTCCCAAATGTTCCTTTGAAAAGATCAGCGAACACTTTGGTCAGTTCATGTGTCTTGTCCGGCACTGATTATGTGACCTCTTTGCCCCCCTCTGTTTTGGTGACTGTTTTTGCTGCGCAATCTTCCCACAAGCCCTCACCCGTCTTATTTCTATGCTTGGAAAACTAGGCCCATACAAAGGTCATCTTCGCCGTGTCAGAGTGCCCATCACAGGACGCGGTAAAAAAACTGATCTCTCACGGTTTTACTATAGTTGATTGCCTCAACGTAGAATTCCTTCGGTAAGTCTGAAATAGGGAATTCCCGATCCTTGATTAAGACACCTTTGTCTTCAGAGTCCCATAACCTCACATGCTCTGAAACTTTGACAACAAAGGTCTTCTTGTTCACTTTCCTCAATAAAGAATGAACGGTCACTTTAATGAGGTCAGGATCCTTTTCAACATCGTCATCATCTTTATCAATCTTTCCGTCATAGTCCGAATCATTGAGATTTGCGACCGTAAAGGCGCCCCTCTTCTCTTCCAATGCATCGTCAATGAACTGACCTCCAAGGCCGTCAGCGATACTAAGATCTAAGGTCGCAAAGGGGAAGAACGGTGTAAACAATTCATTGTCAATCGGCTCGTCTCTCTCAGTTGAGGGCTCCTCTCCTTCTTTCTCTCCAGGTCGCTCTGTATCCTTCTCACCCTGGATTTCTTCTCTGGCTCCGGAATCGGTTATTGATTCACTTTGAATCAGCGCGGTTGTCACGCCTGTTGTGACAACGATCCCTAGCACGGCGGAAAAAACATGAGTATAGACTGTCATTGCATTTGTCCTTTCAAGACAATTCATTCAGTGAGTAGAGGTGTTAAGTTTGGAAATTGAGTGAGGTCTTATTTGACTTGCCGAATATCGGCGTGGACCTCATCTTGCTCAGTTACGACAAGGGAGAATCCTGATGTGGGATCACTTCTGTAGTCATCGGCATCAATGATGACCTGATACTCCCCGGGGGCAAGAGTTCTAATGATGTAATTGCCTTGACCGTCGGCAACGCAATTGGCAAAGGCAATCTGCTCCCCCTTGCGAAAGAAGACAAGTTTTGTCCGAGGCCGCTTCCCGCCTCGATCGTCTAAAACCGAGCCCCGCACAGTATTGAATGCCCGCAATCGAATGACGAAGGAGTTGTTCTTCTTGTAGATTCTTTGCTTGGAGAGAGCGAAGTGAGCGTAGCCTTCCGCTTTTATTTTTAGGGAGACGAGCCCTGGCGCGATGCTTCCTTCACAGGTTCCTTGTTCAAAGGTTCTGCCTACCCAGCTGGCCTTCTTGAGCCTTTGTTGACTGTGGTGTGTGATGTATATGAGCGCAGCTTCAAACGGTTCCCCTGACGGATGCAGAACCAAAAACTCAACAAGTGGATTGGGGCTTAGGCTTAGCTTCCCGAGGTCTTTTATGACTCCGGTCTGATCTACTTGAATCTCCGTAGAGTATTGACTGTAGTCGTATAATCGAAGTGTAACGCGGTAGCGTCCTGGAGCCAGGGTCATAGTTTCAAAGTGGCCTTTTGAGTCCGTTTTCTGAGTGATCGGTCCGGGGAACGCTCCAAGAGCTGAGGGATTGAGTCGCCTCGTGGTCACAACGACATTCTCAAGGGCCTTCCCAGTAGACTCATTCACGACCGTTCCAGTGAATGCCGATCCGGTCCTCAATTGAATGGTCCATTCGGTTTTTCCATCCGGATTTAGAGCGTGAGTCCCACAATAAAGTTCGTATCCCTCGGCCCTGACATAGACCCGGTGTTCATTCTCTGTCAAGGAACCTAATGAGAGTAGGCCTTCTCCGTCGGTGATCAGCGACGAAGACGCTTGGCTTTTCAAAGAGAAAATGACTTTGTCGTAATGATATGTCTTCCTGGGCTTCAAACGAGCGGGTCGAAGACCAACGAATGCACCCTTCACTGGCTCGCCAAGCTTATTGATCACACGAACCTTGACCCTGGCAATCTGCCCCAGGCGAATCTCCACTCCTTTACAGTTGGCTCCTTCTTTTACAATCAGCCTTCTATAGATTCCGTCGCGATCACCCTTACGATTGGCGACAAGAGAATACTGACCAGCCCTCAAGGCAGTGATTTTGAAATGACCCTTGTCATCGACCGTCACTTGACCTCCCAGAAGAACGTATTTGACAGAGTTTCCAAAAGCAGAGATACCCGAGCTTTTCCAGACATCTCTCGCGAGAGGGAGAGCGTTGTGGCGATTTCCGATATTGACGATGCTTCCTGGAGCCGCTTTGCCCAAGAAATCGACGACCTTTCCTGTCACAGTTGCAGACTTTTGAACCTTGAACGCGCCACAATCTTTCACTTTGTCTTTTTCAAGGACCGGGGCTTTGAATGCTGCTGGAGCGTAATCTTCGTCGCCAACAACAAGGATCGAATAGGCGTCACCAGGATCCAGCCCATTCAATTCAAAGCGCCCGTTCTCATCGACCTGCAAGCGCTCATGAGCGGCGGAGATCGCTCGCCAATCATCCATTTCCGCCTTATCCTCACCATTCGACCGTAGAACAAGAAGATTGAGGCCAAGCGCCGGAGCGCTATCCTTCGTAACAAAGCGTCCTCTCAGTCCCGTCTTGTTGAATGGCCCCTTTGTCTTGTCCCATTCCGAGAGCATCGGACGAACGCTAGACAGAGCCGCTTTCTCGCTGTTTTTCTGAGGCTTCTCATTCTTTTGGGAGTCTTGGGAACTCGGCCCGGTGAGCCCTGGTTCTCCCGCCTTTGAATTTGTTCGTGAGAGGGAGACTTGAGAATTCGCCTTTCTTCCCTCTGTTTCCTCAACACCCGCCGCTTCAATATCGCGGTTGTTCAAGCTTGGTCCAGGCTTGACCTTAACTGAGTCAGGCTCAATGCGAACTGTCTTATTTTCCTTGTTCGGCTTTTCTCTAAAAGATGCTGGAAGCTCGAAGAGCGCGCTCTCTTTCTCTGGTTCCAGGAGAAAAACAGAGAGCCCCGCACCTATAAGAATGATCAGAATGAGACTGAGGCTCAGGGCTCTTTTAGACATGCTTGACTCCCAAATACAGTGATTATCGTTTCCTTGCCCAAGGACTAAACACATTGAGTGCCAAAGAGGAGCGTTTCCCGAATTTTGATAGTAAAGCTTGTTTTTGAAGACCTTAACACATTTCCACAGCCCTGTCGCACTTTGCACCAAGGCTGAGGGAAGTCTCTGGGCTGCAACGGTCAAGCTCCCACAAATATGCATAGCGACTATGCGACGATAGCCATGGCGCTCCGATTATTCATGAGTCAGGATTCATGGAGCAGATCACTATTCCAGACGACGGAGAAACATTGACATTTGAAAGTGAGTCAAGCGATTCACGCCCTGGAGACCTATGAGCATCACTTGTCACCGGGCGCTTTCAGAAGTGACTGACAGATCAGTTTGCGGGAACTTGAGGACACTGGGGATAGAACGGCCCCAGAACACGCTCGTCCCCCCTCTTCCACCCTCTCAGCGAGCTGCTCAGGGCAGCTTTTGCTTGACTAGTTTATGGTGCCCCAAGTCACAGCCAAACGGTTTGTAGTCTTCGAAGGTTGGATCGTTCGGCAGAGCGAATCGCCATGCGCCTACTCCACCGGAGCTTCGCGGTGCAACATAAAACGTCGCAAAACGACAGTGCCATTTCGTTTTGAGGCTGCAGCGTGACCCAATATCGGTATTTGAGAAGGGAGTCTTGTCGAAACGCACACGCACATATTCTCTGAAGTTGGCCTGCTGGACAAAGGAGAAAAATTTCTTTTTGCCGTTGTCAACTTGGTTGGTAATGAGACGTGGCTTATCGATACTATAGATGTGATTGTTTTTGGGAGTGTTGTCTTCGTCGTTGACCTTATCGCGATTCTGATCACCAGGGTCATCATTCGGCGTATCCCCCTTAGGAAAACTATCATCACGGACATGTCCTCCTCCACCCACAGCGTAATTTTCCCGCTGCCGGGTCATATCGAAGTAGACCTCTTTCTTCGCGAGATCCTTGTCGCCAATGTTGGGGGGGAAAACTGTATATTCAAAGCCAATTCCGTAGCCAATCCGTGGAGTTCTCTCTCCCATAAACCCCGTGGGTCCAAATGTTCCCTGAAACAGGTCCTTGAATACCCCTACGAGCAAGTCTTTAGCTTGATCGCCCTTGCCTGAGCCATTCCCCTCATTCACTCCACAGTCTTTCCAGAGAGTCTCTTTGAGTTCTTTCTTCACGCTTTTGCGTTTCGCCCAAACAAAGGTCATTCTTGCAGTATCTATGTATTTCCCAACTTTGACAGTGATAAATTGATCTCGCAGCGCGCTGCTGGGTTCTACTCCTTCAACATAGAATCGCTGCTTAATTTTTGAAATGGCAAATTTACGCGCAGTCACTTCTAGACTCTTATTCTTGTCTGCCCAAAGCTTGATATTCTTAGAGACTTCAATCGTGTAGAAGGTCTCTTTGACTTCGGCTAACAAATCGAATATTTGCACGACAATCAAGTCGGGATCTGAGTTGACGACTTTATCTTTGACATCGACCACGCCGTCAAAGTCAGAATCATTCAGATTGGCGACGCTAAATCCTCCGACAGTCGCCTCGTCGGCATCCGCGATAAACTGTCCGCCTAAGCCGTCGGTAATGCGTAAGTCAACCACTTGTTTTGAATCGTCGATCAACTCACCTGGGCCGTCTGGGTTAGGGTCTTTTGCAGGCTCGGCTTCCTTTTCGTCAAGGGGCTCAGTCTCGACTTCCGATAGAGTTTCTTTCGGGTTTTGAGTAGCAGCGATATCACTGCTTTGAATGAGTGTTGTGCCAACGGCAGCTGTCACGGCCACGCTGACCAGGGTAGAAAAAACACGGGGATAGACTGTCATTGCATTTGTCCTTTCAAGACAATTCAATCAGTGAAATTGAGCTATAGAATTAGTAGATAAGTAGGGAGTTAATTGACTTGCCGAATATCGGCATAGACCTCAGGTTGCTCAGTCACAGTCAGCTGGAAACCTGAAGCTGGATTGCTCCGGTAGTCGTCGGAATCAAGGAGAACTTGATACTCTCCTGGGGGAAGCGTCTTAATTAGGTATTGTCCCTGGCCGTCGGCAACGCATTTAGCAAAGGCAACGCGCTCGCCCTTCCCAAAGAAGACCAGTTTTGAATGAGGTCGACTCTCGCCGTGTTTACCAAACACAGAACCGCGAACCTTGTTTGTTTTCTTTAATCGAATGACAAGAGAGTTGTTTTTCTTAAAGATCGTTTGTTTTGAGAGGGCGGCATAGGCATATCCTTCCGCTTCGATCCTGAGAGTCACCACTCCTGGAGAAACAGTTCCCGCTCCCGATCCATTTTCACCGGTCTTCGCGACATAGACCGCTTTTTTCAGATCTCGTTGACTGTGATCGATCATGTATATGAGCGCTGAATCGATCGGCGCTCCGGAGGGACTCAGAACAGTAAAATCAACCGGAGAGCGAGCGCTTAACAAGAGCTTGCCCAAGTCGTGGGGGAGCCCTGACTCACGGACATCGACTTCCAGTATTTTCTTGCTATAGTCGTTCAGTTGAATGTCGATGCTGTAACGTCCATGCCCGAGGCGTGTCGTGATAAAACGCCCAGCGGAATCGGTCGTCTGGATAATCTTTCCTTTGAACGCAGTTGACGACCCCTTTAAGATTCGCACGGTGACAAACGCTCCCTGGAGTGGCTTCCCGGATTCAGAGTCGATGACAGCGCCAGTCAATTGTCGCCCCCTCTCCAACTTGATAAGCCAGTGGCTCTCCGCGTCACTTCCGAGTCGGTGAACCCCTGAGTAGATTGAATATCCTTTAGCCAAAACAGTGACCTGATAAGAATTCTCGATGAGATTCCCAGTGGTAAAGCACCCTCGTTGATCAGTTCCAGAGGGCGGCGCAGCTTTGCCTTTTGGCTTTGGAGCTGAAGTCTCCGGGAACTCATAGTTATAGTAGGGTATATCTAAACGATCAGCCGCTGACCGGAGTCCAACATAGGCTCCCTGTATCGCCTCACCATTGACATTAACGACTTGAATCCGCGCCCTCGCGACAGATTTTAATTCAATCTCAAGCCCCTGAACCTTCTCGCCCTCTTTGATCGTGATATTCCTTGACAGTCCATCCCGATAACCTTTGCGCTCAGCGACAAGCGAATACTGCCCTTCCTTCAATCCAGTGATTTTGAAGCGCCCCTTCTCCAGAACCTTAATATGAGGTCCTAAAGCAACGTATTCTGGAGAAGACCCAAACTCGCCGACCTCCGGCTCCAACCATGCATGTCTTGAAGTTGGCAGAGAGTTGTGGTGGTCCCCAATGTAGACCATTGCGCCGGGGACCGCTTCTCTCTGAAAGTTCACAATCTTGCCAGTGATGACACCTGCTTTTCTCGCCTTAAGTGTCCCGCAATCAACAACCTTATTCTTCATTAATACTGGCGCATTGAACGCCGCCGTCGCGTATTCTTCACTACCAACAACGGCAAAAATATAGGATTTCTCTGGGTCCATCCCCAGTAATTGAAAGGACCCGTCGTCGCCCACCATCACTTTCTTGTGAGGCGAAGAAATAGCATGTATTGGCGCATCCTCAGTCTCCTCCACGCCGGTCGATGTCCATATAAGCAGGGAGAGTCCCGCCGCAGGCCCCCCAGATTTTGTCACGAAGCGACCCTTGAGGCCAGTCTTTGAAAAAAGACCGGTCACGTCCTCCTCCAATGATTCGAGATCACCATGAGGGGCATCGTTCTTGGCAGAGTTAGCACTTCTTGGCTCTTTGGGATTGGCCCCAGGCCTCCTAGAATCCTCAGCGCGACCCGAGCGCAAACCGGGAGTGCTTACGCTTGAATTAGCGAGTTTCTCGTCACTCTTGTCTCTACTCTTATCGCTTTCTGAGACTGGCGAAGACCGTGATAAAGTTGATTCTGCGTTGTTGGTGACCTTGGATTGGTCTTCTTTAACCTTAGAGGAAGGAAAGCCAGAACGACTGCTGAGGGCGGACTCTCTCTCTGGTTCCAGGAGAAAAACAGAGAGCCCCGCACCTATAAGAATGATCAGAATGAGACTGAGGCTCAGGGCTCTTTTAGACATGCTTGACTCCCAAATACAGTGATTATCGCTTCCTTGCCCAAGGACTAAACACATTGAGTGCCAAAGAGGAGCGTTTCCCGGATTTTTATAGTAAAGCCTTGTTTTTGAAGACCTTAACACATTTCCACAGCCCTGTCGCAAGTCGCATTGTCGCGCGGCAATGCGACAAATGTCGCATTTTGCACCAGGGCTCAAAGAAATCTTTAGGACGAAGCAGCAGCGGAGCTTACTCAGCTCCGAGACCATCTATGATTGACCGAGGGGCACTCAGTTCAGATCCTTGGAGAATCTGAATCCGTAGATGTTCCTTTGATACGGGCTATAATTTCTAGAACCATTTATCACAGAGTTGCCCGATTGTGTTGATAGCGCGAGAACTGAGACCGCCATGCCAAGCCCTGCTCCAAATCAGCCCCTCTCACATTATCAATCCGCCGAGTTCTATCACGGCCTCATTGGCGACCCAACGCAATTCACCGCGCTAAGCAACGACGCCAAGCAATCGTTTTTTCTTGGTCTCCGCGACCTCTACTTTCAATACTCAGAGGCGACATTAAGCGAGGAAACAAAAACACTCTTCCACCAAGTGATTGATATCTGCCTAGACCCGCCAAATTTAGAAGAGGCTGGCCTTTCATTCACGTTCTGTCCGTCAAAACGCTTCAAGGCTTTGCGCTTTATCGATGAGAAACACATCCCCAGGGATTGGCGTCCTCTCTTCAAACACTCGTCCAAACAATGCCCAGAATTCGTCGCGGCCTTTGTCGACCCAGAAGAATTCCATTTCCGCAGCTTTGAAAACATCCTCCCCCTCGACAAACTCTTTGATAAAGCTAACCCAAGCCTCTCTTTATCAAATTTCATCGAACACAAAAGCTCCCCTAAAATTCTCTCCCTCAAAGTCGACCTTCACTCAGAATTGAAAACCCGCCTGCAAAGCTTGGACTCCCTAGACCTCTATACCAAGCCTCTCAATTCTCAATCTCGGGGAGGGCAACGACTCATTTTTCATTCCGCTTTCCTCAGTGAATGTCTCAGCCAGGCGATTTCCAAGACCTTGCCTCAATCATTCCTAGAAGGCTTCTCCCACATCAATCCAGTCTTTCGCTGCAACCGCTTTGACCCTGGAGATAAAGACTTTCTAGGGCACTACGACACTCCCTATCACGACCCTTCCAGAAATCACATCTCCCGATACACGGCGATTCTTTACCTTACGGGCGGAGACGCTCCGGGATTGCTCTCATTTGAAGACCTCACCTTCGATTCCATGGAGCCATTCACTCTTGTCCTTTTTGACCAAAGCCAAAAACACCAAGCGACCGCCTATCTAAAGGGCCGAAAGGTCTTTCTCAGAACGGAATTAATCTTTGAAGACAAGTCTCTGAAGCAAGAGCCCAAGATTGGACATCTCTTCTCGAAGGCCTGCTACCTCGAAGGCGAGCGAGCGTTCCATTCTGAGCTCTCAGCAATGAGCCACCACGCTTTTGATCAAGTCGCCCTGGCTCATTGGACAGAGGCCGGCGGCTTAGTCAAGAACCCCGATGAAGCGCTTATCCACAAGAGCTTCCGAGGCTGTGATTTTCTAGCGAACGGTTATGATTTCTGGTTCCCCAAGGGTCGACTTCCCCTGAAAGAACTCGCGGCGCTCACTTTGCTAGATTATTTTAATTGTAAACTGAAAGGAGTCGCCTTTAGAAAACTATGCCAATCAAGAGTTATCAAAGAGCCAAGCTCACTTCCTTGGATTGCGCGTTTTCTTGCGGGTTACCGAGACTTGCAACCAGAGCGTCTCTTTTTCAATATTGACAAAGACAATCTCTTCCCAGTTCCCAATCCCACAAGCCATCAATCCTGCTGTCCCGGACACAGAAACCCCGAGACTTTCGACCCATTCAGCTGCGACGATGTCCTCGATCTCTTTCGCCGCGCCCAGAACTTCTCTAAGAAGCGAGTTGAACCAGCAGCCGTGCTATTTCTAGGGCAAGAACTTCTCCTTGATCCCGAGAGATTCATTGTTAAACACGACAAGATCTACGTCTTATCGGATAAAAAGCTGGCCCCTGTTAATTTTGCCTCGTGCTGGCAATGCAGCATGGAGCCGCCAGATTACATAGACGTCGATTTGTCCATTGAAGCGCTCCACTTCAATCTGCCTCCTATCCTCTATCGAGAATTCGACGGCTACTATCACCTCATGTTCGACTTCTTTCGCAACTCTTGGATGGTCGATCAATCCCAGCAGACCATCCCCATTCCCAAGATTACGACGAAGGCCTGGGACAGCGACGCTGCCAAGCTATGGCTCGATGAGGTCGATCCCGCGATTGTGAAAACAGAGCTAAAAACAACAAGGAAGCGGGAAAACTACCCATTCTGGGCCTATCCCCAAACTCCCCTCGTCAAGGAACTCTATGATACGACGGAGGATTCGCCTTAAGCTGAAGTCCAAGGCGGAGTTTGCAGAGCGAGCGCTCGGCTCTTATTGGAGAGCTGCGAGCAACCTGTCAAGCGGAGATGTTTGACAGATTTAGACTTGAGTGCATCGAGACCCAAGTCTGTAAACCCCTCACAATAAGAGAGATTCAGTGACTCAAGAGGAAAGCCTGAAAGGCATTTTAGGGCCTCGTCCGTCATCTCCGGGCATCCCGTCAGGTTCAATTGCCTGATAGGACATTCCTGAAGAGCCTCCAGCGTCGCAGCAGTGAGCTTTGTGCAATATGAGAGATCCAGCTCTTCTAAAGGAGCCTTGGAGAGGTATTCAAAGCAGGAATCTGTCAATTTGGGACAATAAGAGAGGTCGAGCTTTCGGAGCGGGCATCCTCGTAGGTTGGCAAGTCCTGATCCAGTGATATCTCGGCCGTTCGCCAGACTTAGCTCGATCAATGGCATCGTCGCTAGAAATTCAATTCCCTTGTCAGATAGCTTCCAATAGTCACTCAAATCAAGTCGT
>JARGOJ010001278.1 GCA_029210225.1 Planctomycetota bacterium | reverse complement strand
GGGGATGCTCTTGGTCATGGCGGTTTCGATGAATCCTGGTGCGATGGCGTTGACGCGGATGCCGTATCGGGCCAACTCCCGGGACCAGACCTTGGTCATTCCGATGACCCCTGTTTTGGAGGCGACGTAGTTGCTCTGACCAAAGTTCCCGTAGAGGGCCACTACGGAGGCTGCGTTAAGAATGACTCCGGAACCCTGAGCCTTCATGATCGCGGCGGCTTCACTGGCGCAGACGAAGGTCCCTTTGAGGTTGACGTCTATGACCGCGTCAAATTGATCGTCTTGCATTTTTAGCAGAGTGGAGTCCTTGACGATTCCGGCGTTGTTAACCAGGACATCGACCTTATCCCACTTCTTGCGAACTTCATCGAAGAGGGCCTTGACGCTGCTTCGGTCTGAGACGTTGCTTTGGACGAACAACGCTTCCGCGCCGAGAGCCTGAATTTCTTGGCAGACAGCTTGGCCGCTCTCTTCGTTTCGTTCGGCGATCGCGACGTGGGCGCCTTCCTCGGCGAAGCGTAGGGCTGTCGCCCGGCCAATACCCTGACCAGCTCCGGTAACAATGACGACTTTTCCTTTGAGACCACGCATGACAGCACTTCCTTACTTGCATTGTGACAATGAATGAACGATCGTTCGTTTTTGTAAAGGAGGATTCTAGCGTTTTGTCTGGGATTCGCCAAGGAGGAAAAAATAATTGGGAGAGCTGGGGCTTTGTTGGTGAAATGCAGAGGACGAAGAGACTCGCCGCAGGGTCACGGACTCACCGTACAGAGGATTGGCCGAAGGGAGTTGTTGATGGCACCCGGCTTTTACCGCGTTCCAAGTTTCAATCTCAATACCTACGGAGTTGCGCTCGTCTGATTTCTGCGTTACTTCCCGTATTCATAGGCGCCAATATCTGGGCGCCCCTTTATCTTGCGCTTTGCCTTATCCAACTCAGCCTTATAACTGAACTCAATGGGACTCTTTTCTTTCTTGGCTCCGGGCAAAGTCGGCAGCTTAATTTTCTTCAAGGGTAAGCCGGCGTTCACGAGGCCTTTAAACGCCTTTGCCAATTGATAGTCACCTTTCCCGGGGTTTCGATACGCTGGGCTGGCCTTATAGAATCCGTTCCCTGCCATACCGTATTCGGCCTTCGCGCCTTTGAATGCCGCCCCAAGCCAATTGAATGCGACCTTGCAATCTTTGAAAGAGGCTCCTTTTCGAACGCTCAATAAGACCTGCTTCCTTTGCTTTGTCCCCGCTGAGTCGATGATGTTGTTATAAAACTCCGCCTTTGCGTTCTTCGCCGACAGCTCAACAACGGGGGATAAATACGGCGAGAGAATTGTATTGTGAACTAAATACAAAGTGCCATTGTGATCCTTTCCGCCGTCCTGACCAAAATGAATCACACCTTTGTTGCCCTTCGCTGGCTTTGCTTTCACAATGATGTTGCCTCGGAGAATACTATGACTCCCCGGGAGCCCGGTCTCTTTGCCGTCGACTAAATCGAACTCCCTATTCAGGCTGTCATGAATGTAATTGTATTCGACTAAATTGAAGTGCGCTCGGCTCTTTATGTTATGGCCTGTCAGCGGTTCAAAGACTTCACAGAAACGAATGACTGCGCTCGCGCCGCCAAGGTAGAAATTGTGATTGTAGCCAGGGTCCTTCTTATTGCCATTGTGATGCACCTTGCAGTGACTGATCAATTGATGCATCCCCGCCTTCAAGGTGCCGTCACCGTTTGATTGCACTCCCATATCATTGTGGTGAATCTCGCAATCTGTCACAGTGATGCTATTAGCTTGATTGATTCGCACTCCCGCGCCGTTATGACTCTTATTGTGCGCCTCTGTCAGAGCAAAGCCCTTAACTGTGCCTCCGTCGCTTCCTTTCTGAAATTGAAAGATGCCCCGAGGCACGCTGCCCTTGCCACTGTAATCAAAGCCTTGTCCCGAGAGCATCACTCGCGGTGACTTCTTCTTTCGCGCCGCCAGGAAAGTCAAGCGAGGCTTGGTGACGAAGACCGCGACCTTCTCATAGGCTGCGCCTTTTTTTCTGGGGTAGACAAGGATGGTGTCCCCAGGTCGGGCGGCCTTATTCGCCGCTTCAATACGCGGGAACTGTCGCCCCGGTCCGACCTCTAGGACCCCCGCTGTGGCAACATTGCCGCTCAATAGACTGAAAGCAAGAGCGACGCCGAAGCGTTGAAT
>JARGOJ010000171.1:5993-12078 GCA_029210225.1 Planctomycetota bacterium | reverse complement strand
AGTTTGGTCACCCGCCTCTCTGGAAAACTTGCCTTGCTTGGTCGAGAGAAGTCGTGGAAAACACCACTCCATATCGACCTGAAGCCTAAATCCATCTCTGTCAACAAGGCCCTGGAGCTGCTCCATTTCCTCAAGTTGATCGCGGTGAATACTGCCGTGACAGTGAGCCTCTCCCACACCGGAACACCGAGCTACCCTTGGAGCAATCATGGGGAGAAGACGGTCGTGACCGATCTTTGCTTTATCAACCTCGCGAGAGTGGCGCTTCGAGCCGGACGGGGCGAGCGCGCCCGCTTCTCGAATATTTTGGAGGTCGCTATCAAGCTCGCCATCCAAGCCCTTCTGGCCAAACGTAATCTCTTGGAAGGGAAAGTCTTCCGCCCCGATTTACCTCTTTGGCAACCCGAGAAGAATACCCGCACTTCGCCTATCTCCGAGCTTCCACCTGCGACCGCTTTTGTTCACGGCCTCGTTCCAGTTGGTTTGACCGGAGCAATGTCCTATCTCATCGGTGAGCCACTAGGAGAAAGCGTTCGTGGAGAGCGCCTCGCTGAAGATGTCTTTCGAGAGTTTCGCAAGCAAGCGCGCTCGGAAGGGCGGAAACAAAGGTTAAGAGTGGGGATTTACGAGGCCTGTGGGTCCGACTCCGACATGATCAGTCGGGCTTTTTCCCAGGCTGACCTGATGGGCTTCCCCGAAGCTGGGGAGCTTGAAGCCGGTTCGCAAGGTTATGAAGTCGGGATTCCAAGAGTTGAGGGCGCGCTCAAACGAAAGCTCACGCGAGCGCTTGGTTTGGCTCGCTCACTCGACGGACAGGATCTTCAGGATCTAAATGATGAGACTTGGTTACGTTGGCTCAAAGCAGGAGCATGTTTGACAACTGAGGAATCGGTGTTGTCTTAACGTGTTTCCGTTTCGGAGTCTTTGTCTGAGTCAACGCTCTCCGGCTCGGCTGAGCTGTCTGCAGCCTGCTCGCTAACGTCCTCGTCCGATTCTGCATCCTCGTCGGTCTCAGTATCGGGAGTCGACTCAGCTCTCTCCGCAGCGATTTGATCGAAGATGGAATCGAGCCTGATGGACTTCTCGATGGATTGATCGTGAATGAACGTGAGCTCAGGAGTGACTCTGGTACTCAGTGACTTGGCTACCTTGCGCTGAATGAGGCCACGAGCATCGGCGAGCATGTGCATTGTTTTGCTTTGCTCCCCCGGTGTGCCGAGGACAGAAACGTAGATCTTGCAGTAGCGAAAGTCAGGGGTGAGATCCACTTTTGTGACGGTCATAAAACCTTTGCGTGGATCGGCGAGACGGTGCTGAAGAAAGTCGGCGACAACGAATTTGATTCGTGCCTTAACTCTGTTTGTTCCAATTTTTGATTTCAATGGTCTGTGCTCCTATAGAAAACATCGCTTCTCAGCGAGGTTATGAAATGGGCTTAGTAGAATTCGGTGTGGCTCAGGGCAAACTGAGCTTTTGGATTGCGCTCTATATAGAGTTTCACTTTCTCCAGGACCGATACTAAGAGCCGCTTGTCTGTCCCAACGACAGCAATTCCTAATGCGATTCGTTGGGGATTGTTCTGATAGTCAATTTCAGCCACGGCGAGGTTGAATTCGTTTGAAAGCCTATCCTTCAAACTCCGGGTGACTTGTCTTTTGTCTTTGAGGCTGCGAGCTTGGCGTAGAAGCAGCTCGACTTCTAATGTTCCTACAATCATGTTGATTAAACGAGGTCGATCTCGTTTGATTCGCACTCAGATTTTAGTTGGACCAGAGTCTCTATAGGCCTGAGTGAGAGGCGCTATAGATTGGGAAACAGGCGATCTTTGACTCAATGAAGAGACAAAAGAACCGCCTGTCTGTGTGACCGTTGGCCAAAATTGAGAGGTCTGAGACCTCCTCCGCTTAGTCGCGAGGGAGGGTTCTCTTGATCTCTTGAACTTCGAAGACTTCAATGGTGTCACCCAATTGAAGCTCGTTGAAATCTTTGAGTTTGACACCGCACTCAAAGCCCTCGCGAACCTCTTTGACGTCTTCTTTGAATCGTTTGACGGACTCAATGGAGCCTTCCCAGATCACGATATCGTCGCGAGTAACGCGGCCCATTGTGTTTCTACGGACAATTCCACTGTCGACGTAACATCCAGCGACAACTCCGATTCGAGAAGCCTTGAATGTCTGGCGAACAATAAGCTCTCCGAGGACAACTTCACGACGCTCTGGTTCGAGGGAGTCTTCGACTCTTTGAATGAGGTAGTCGATGAGTTCGTAAATCACTTTGAAGTGTGTGATTTCAATGCCGTGGTCTTTAGCAACGCTGTTGGCTTTAGAATCAACTGTGACGTTGAAGGCTAAAACAAGGCCGCCTTGAGCTTGAGCAAGGAAGACGTCGTTCTCAGTCACCGAACCAATGAGAGCTTGCTTCACTTCGAGAGCAACTTCTTCGTTGGAGAGCGCAGGGATTTCAGCCTTAAGAACTTCGAGCGAGCCTTGGACGTCGCAACGCAAGATGATTGGGATCTTCTTGGTTTTGGTTTCTTCCAAGCGTCCAAACAGGTCTTCGGTCGTGGTGTGATCGATCCCTGTATTTTCGCTGCGGAATTGAACCATTTCACGCTTGCTTTTGAGGGCTTTGGCGTCGCTGGAATCAAAGACGTGGAACTTCTCACCAGGGGAGGGCACTTCGTTGAGTCCGAGGATCTCAACTGGGGTTCCTGGTCCGGCAGATTCGACGGATTGACCGTGATCGTTGAAGAGGTTACGAACGCGACCGGTGACCGAACCACTAATGATGTCGTCACCGATGCGGAGTGTTCCGTCAGCGACAAGAATGGTCGCAGCGACACCGCGATCCTTTGTCTTCTTCGCTTCAAGGACGTGTCCGTAAGCCTGACCTTCAAGGTTGGCTTTGAACTCGTGGAGTTCAGCAATGGTCAAGATTGTTTCGAGGAGGTTGTCAACGCCCTGTCCGGTGATCGCAGAAGTCTCAATGACTTCGGTTTGACCGCCCCATTGAACGGGTTGGAGACCGTTGCTGGCGAGATCTTGAAGCGATTTTTCGGGGTCGGCGTTGTCTTTATCGATTTTGTTAAGCGCGACAACGATTTCAACACCCGCTGCTTGAGCGTGAGCGAGAGCTTCTTTCGTTTGAGCTTTCACACCGTCGTCGGCGGCGACAACGAGAACGACTAAGTCGGTCACGCTGGCACCACGGCTACGCATTTGGGTAAACGCGGCGTGACCAGGTGTATCAATAAAGGTGATCTTGTGTCCGTTGTGCTCAGCGACATAAGCACCGATATGCTGGGTAATACCCCCGGCTTCTGACCCTGCGACAGGCGACTTGGAGTTACGGATGTAGTCGAGGAGAGTTGTCTTACCGTGGTCAACGTGGCCCATGACGGTGACAACAGGTTGACGGACAATCAACTTCGAGTCGTCGACTTTTTGTGTGTGTTGCTCAATCTCAACAATGCTCTGCTCAAGGTCGACTTCTTGCTTCACCTGAATGTCGATGAGGAAGTCGTGAGAGATATTGATGAGCATGTTCTCAGGGACAACTTCGTTTTGACTGATCATCAAGCTGTGCTTCATCATCAGGTTTGTCATAAGTTGGTTGAGCTTGATGCCCGTTGCCGCTGAGAGTTCTTTAAGCGTGATAGGAAGGCGAATCTCGACTTCGGAAGGGCGAACAGGAGGAGCCGAACGGCGCCCATGTTTGCGGGACTTCCTGCGTCCTTGAGAATTCCAGCGATCGCGTTCTCGATTTGTTTGCGCTCGGCGTCTGGCTGAGCTGCCTCGGCCACCGCTGTGCTGCATGGCCCCGGGGACGGTGCGGCGAATAACGATGCCGTGGTTCGTCTCTTGAACCGACCGATCCATGTTGAATGTGCCAAGCTCTTCTGTCCGCTGAGTACTCCGAACACTGGGTGTGTTGGGGTTTTTGCGAGACTTATCTGAAGAAGATGTCGCTGGCTTCCGATCGATTGTTTTCGGTTTTGGAGGAATCCGCTTCCGATCGGGTGTTTTTGAGGCATCCGCTGCGGGGGCGCCTTCGCGTCCGCGGCCGGCGGGTCTGGCAGGTCTGGACGTTGAGGGGCGTGTGTCGCGTCCTCGAGTTCCAGCCGTATCACGACCTCCTCTGGGGGAACGACTATCTGTTGTAGATCGAGCCCGGTCACGGGTCGGTGTTCCACTTCGAGAGTCATTACCCGAGCGAGTATCGCGCCGAGCAGTGTCGGTCTTGGGCCTCGCTGTTCCCGTTGTCGATCTCGCTGGAGTCTTGGCAGCGGTCGTCGGGGTTGATTTTTTGGGAGCTTTCTCAGGAGTCTTGGCTACAGCTGGAGTTTTCACCTCAGTTGCAGGGGCCTCGGGAGAAGTTGTCGATTCAGCAACCGCTGCATCTTTGCTCTCAGCTGGAACACCCTTAGGTGCCTCAGCCTTATCTTGAACCGGTGGAGTTTCGACCGTAGAGGTAGGAACTTCCTTTGCCTTGGCGACAGGGGCGGCCACGGGTTCGGGGATTGGATCCGGCTCGGGAGTTCCGAACATTCCTGCAGACTCAAGGAGTCCCCGCAGTTTCGGTACATCGTTACGCTCAATTTCCATCAAGTGACTCTTATATGGAGCCTTGAGCGTCGAGAGGGTATCCATCATTTCGTGGGAGCAAATGTCCCAATTTGAAGCCAAGTGATAAAGGCGAACCTTACTCAAAACTGATCGTCCTTAATTTATGCTGGGTTTTGTAGCCCCGGCAAGTTACAAAAAATTTCTTCTCTCGTCGCGAATCTTCTTAGAAATCTCCTCGTTTATTTTGAGGATCATTCTGATGGCGACTCTTGTGTGACGGACGCGGTGTCTGACGACTCCTGTTGCTCTTTTTCCGTCGATGTTTCTGTGACAGCAGTCGGTGTGGAGATCAAGGCATCCAGTTTGCTCTTCGCCGAAGTTGGGCTAGCGGCAGGAGCATTCGATTCGGAACCTTGAGCGGACGGCAAAATGCTGTCCAACTTGTTCTCCGGTGCTTTTTCTCGACGGCGCTCTTTCCCCGCCACTTGAAACCGCTCTTCGTAAGAATCAGGGGTTCCTGTGAGGAGGTCCAAGTCCCAGCCGGTGAGGGCTGAAGCGAGGCGCACATTTTGGCCACGACGACCAATTGCCAGAGACAATTGATCTTCGTTGACAAAGAGCTTGGCGTGTTTCTTCTCGAAGTCGAGGGAAATCGCGTTGATCTCTGCAGGCTTCATAGAGTTCCGAATGAAGACTTCGGTTGACTCATTCCAGCGAACAATGTCAATTTTCTCACCGTTGAGTTCATCAACAATATTCTTAATGCGTGACCCGCGAATACCGACGCAAGCGCCGACGCAGTCCACGTTGTGATCGATCGATTGGACAGCCACTTTAGAGCGGTGTCCTGCGTCACGAGCGAGCTCACGGATTTCGATAATCCGCTCGGCCACTTCGGGAACTTCAAGCTCGAAGAGGTGTCGGAGCAAGTTGGGGCTAGCTCTAGAGAGGATAATCCGCACCTGTTGACGGACTTTCTTGACCTCTAAAACGAGGCACTTGATGCGGTCACCCACATTGTGACTCTCGGTTGGGACTTGCTCACGCCATGGAATGATTCCTTCGGCCCGGCCGAAGTTGATAATAACGTTGGGCCGCTCAACACGTTGGATGGTGCCCGTTAAGAGAGTGCCGACCTTGCGAATGTATTCGCTAAAGACAACGTCTCTCTCAGCCTCACGAAACTTCTGGATCATGACTTGCTTCGCTGTCAAAGCAGCAATTCGTCCGAGTGTCGTTGGATCGATTTGTTCTTCGCCGTCGAAAGCTGTGATGTCGCCAGTCTTGCGGTCGATCTCAATGAAAATGTCGTTTGCGTTACCCAATTTCTTGCGTGCGGCGGAGAAAAGGGCATTTTCCAATCCCTCAAAGACGACTTCTTTTTCAATGTTCTTCTCGCGATGAATGGTATCGACGAGACGTAAAATATCCGCGCCTTTCATGACTATTGCTAACCGCCTCTTCTAGGGCCTGGGTATAAGAATTCCGCGCTGGGCGAACTCGTGACTTATTCCGGG
>JARGOJ010000171.1:0-5905 GCA_029210225.1 Planctomycetota bacterium | reverse complement strand
TCACAGTCAGAACAGGACACTCTTCAGAGAGGATCTTTTGGCACTCGCTTGAGCTGGTCTCTCTTTATCTTGGAGACGGGAGCGTTGGAGAGCGACTGACCTAAGACCCGGTTTCTTGACCTCATTCTGGTACTAGGACCACAGACAAGGTGAGGAGTGTAGGATTCAAGTGTCAGAACTGTCAAGCTCAAAACATTGCGAAAGAATCCTAGACGAATCCGTTCCAAGCAAAGAAAAGCAAGAAACGGACGGCTACGACGAGAAAGCGAAAAAAGGAAGGCTTGGGGAACGGGTTTTCTTCCATTAGAATTCAGCTCCTTAATAATTCCCAATCAATGGGTGAGTCGCTCGCTTGGAAGTCGTCCTAAGAGTTGTTACCCTTCAACTCTATCCCTTCACAAGCAGTGATCGACCCTTTTTGATAAGTCGCCTCAAAGACGTCTCTTAAGCGTTGAGTGCGTTTGTCTATTGTGTTTGGCTCTTGGAGTGTGGCATGTCGAAGAAGACAGCAGAGAAGAACGAATCCAGCGAAGCTATGGATCAAGATGATGCCGTGGATGCAAAGTCTGAGAAAGACTCCAGCTCCAAGGCCCGCAAAATGAAACTTCGCCGCAAGCGAAGAAAATCTTCCTCTGGACGCGTCCCTCCGGCGGTCACAGCCTCTGCCGGAGTCGATAAAGATAAAGGCGATGATAAGGAGGAAAATCGCGCCAAGGACCGAGAACGGGCTAAGAAGAGAAAGAAGCTTCGCGATAAGGGAGAAGAAAGCCGGTCGCGCAAAAAAGAGCCGAGCGACACTAAAAAGCGATCCGAAGACGACGAAAAATCCGAAAGCCCCAGCAAGAAATCGAAATCTCGCAAGAGCAAGGACTCGTCCGCCAAGAGCGAGACCCGAACAAGGGACTCCCAAAGCAAAAAGTCAAGCACAGGTGACTCCGACGAAGTCAGCTCGACCGGATCGGCTAAAGCGAAAGAAACAACGGTGTCGGACGCCGACGATAAAGAAGCGAAACGGGCTGAGCGCCTTGAAGCAAAAGCCGCACGCCGGAAAGCGCGCCTCGAAAAACGGAGAGCGAAGAAGGAAAAGACTGAGGACGCACCCAAAGAAATCTCTCTCGATTCCGAAGACTTTAAGGACAGCCCTGCTGAAGAGAGTAAATCTGCCAAAGGCAGCCGCAAGTCAATGCGTCTCAAAGCAAAGCTAAAGGCGAAGCGACGCAAGAAAAAACGCGCCGATATGACCGCCTCTGAAGCTGCGCTGGTCTCCGATGTGAGCGGGATTGAGGAAGTCAGCGCCATTGAAGACGTCAGTGCCATCGAAGAAATCGAGGACGTCAGCGAGGTCAAAAGCAAGAGCAAGAAATCGCAGAAGAAGCGCGACAAATCTAAGAACGAAAACCCACCAGCTCCTCTCGGTGAGCGAATCGCGGCTGACTCTGAAGAACTCAACTGCGAAGAGTTTCACGAAATCGACGACGCGAAAATGGCTATCAAGGGGCTAAAAATAAGCCTAGATCGCCCTGCAATCGCCAAAAAAGAAGCCGAAAAGCTTCGTGATAAGAAGACCAAAGATAAGCCGAAGAAATCAAAGCTGGACGTCGAAGAAGTCGAGGAAATCGAAGAAGTCGACGAGATCGAAGAAGTCGACGAAATCGAAGAGGTGTCCAGCAAAGAACGTAAGAGAAAGAAGAAGGGCAAAGACAAAAAGGATGACGACGACGCCGTTGTCATGGAAGACATCGAAGAGATTGAAGAAGTCGACGAGATCGAAGAAGTCGCAAGCACCGATCGAAAGAGCAAAAAAGGCAAGAAGTCCAAGAAACGCGCTGACGCCAACGAAATCGAAGAGATTGAGGAAGTCGATGAAATCATCGTCGCCAAATCCTCTAAGAAGAAAACGAAGACGACGAAGGCTGCGAAAAAATCGGTCAAAGCCGGAGACACTTTTGAACTCGATGACGACGAAATCGAGGAAGTTTCTTCCAAGACTGAGAAGAACAAAAAGATCGAGCGCAAGTTCGATAAATCGAAGGCGGGCAAGAAAGGCTCGGGCGTAAAGAGCGGTACCAAAAAGACCGGGAGCCTCGCAAAATCACCCAGCGGAAACAAAAAACGGTCACCCATGGCTGATCGCGGGAGATCGAGAGATCGTGATCGCGATCGCGATGAACAAGCTGTTCAAAAGACCAGCAACTTCGTGCCTATCCTTGCATTCGGTGGAATCCTCGGAATTCTTGTGATCGCATTGATTTTTGTCGTGAGCGACGACACCGGAGCCAAAAAACCGAACGCCGGAGCAGACCGCAAAGCCGCCCTCCAACAATCCGTGAAAGATGCCCTCGCCTTTGCCGATTCCAAAGCAGCTGAACGTTACATCGAAGCCATGGAGCGCCTGAAGGTCCTGGAAAAAGTCGCTGACGCTGAGCAAAAATCCAAGCTCGCTAAGAAGATTAAGTTCATCAAGAAGGCTCACCTTGAGCAGGCTCAAGAGCAGTACGATCTCCTCGCTATCAAGGCCGGAGACCAAATCGACGAAGGCCAAGTCAGTCGTGCGATTAAAACGATCGACTCCTTTCCTGCTCGATATCGGGACACTGATATCTGGGTCGATGAAGCCATACCATTCATCAATAGAGCCCTGAAAGCTGCGTCTGCAGACAGTGAGGGAGAGCCGCTCTTAAAAGCAGCTACGAGACTTCGTAAGACCAAGCCAGCCAGAGCTCTTGGAATACTCGCGGGCTTCTCCTCAGATCACGATCAAACCGCCATGGGAGCCAAAATACGGGAACTTCGCGAAGCCATTCGCAACGACGTGGTTCAAGTTCAGCGAAAGCTTGATGCTCAAAAAGAGCGCGACGCCATTAAAGCCGCTGCTGAAAACCGGGCGAACGAGGCCGAGGAGCAAGTGGCGAAGGTTCGCGAGTTAGCCAATGACGATAAGTTTCCTTGGGTCAAGCAAACTGGCAAAAACCTCTTCACATGGCAAATTCGCCAGGACTACGACAAGAGCACTCGGCCCTTTAGCTTGAGCGGCCGGACTATCACGATGAAGAACACCACCGGGCGGGCGCAGATTCTTGCGAAGAATAAGAACGACTGGAAGGTCTTCATCGTGAAGTTCAAGGTTCGCCTACAGACCGGTCGTTGGAGCTTCCTGGGCAAGGTTCTAAAGACCTACAGTGGACGTAAAGAAGCCTACTTCATGGATCGACTGACCCCACAACAAAGCCGCAAAGAATGGCTTGACGTCAAAATCTATGTCCTTGAATCGGGCTATTTCCAAGTGGTCAACAACGGCGAGCTAGAACGAATGACTCCGGATGAAGGAGACGGGCGCAACGTGGGTGGCTTTGGATTCTGGGTTGCCAGCGGCACTCAAGTCGAATTCAAAGACATCGAAGCCAAAGTTATTCAGCGTGGAAGTTTAAAGTAAGGCAGACATGAAACTTGCTCACACTATGATCCGAGTGAAAAACTTGGATGAAACCATTCAGTTCTACACCAGCTTTCTTGGGCTAAAGAAAGTCAAGGAGTCGAAAATTGGTGACGAAGCGGTCCTCGTTTTCCTCACCGACGACTCCGGCCAATACCACATCGAACTGACCTATAACTGCGACGACCGCGACTATGACCTCGGTAACCAATTTGGTCACCTCGCCTTTCATGTTGAAGACCTGAGCCCCGTCATCGCAGAGGTTGAAAAGAATGGTTGGTGGTATCGCCATTCGAAACCAGGCAACCGCTCGAAATACATCTTTGTCAAAGACCCGAACGGCTACGACATCGAGATTTTAGAAGCCGGTAAAAAAGCCTGACAACAAGCTCGCTCCTTTCAAACGACTATGAATGAAGGCCTGAAAGAGACAAGGACAGCCTTTTAGAACTTCCTTTGAACTTTCTCTTTGGAAAAATTATAACGATCGTTATAATCCGCTCTCAGTCTGCGAGACATAGGACGAGAAAAGCCGAAATCATAGAAGAGAGAACCGTTATGAAGGACTATGACACCATCGTTATTGGATCTGGAGCCGGGGGCTTGACCACCGCCGTCGCCCTCGCGCAAGCAGGACAGAAAGTCCTGGTTCTAGAGCAACACTACGTTCCCGGAGGCTGGTGCCACTCTTTTACTCTCGAAGGTTATCGCTTCAGCCCAGGAGTTCACTATATCGGCGAGCTTGGACCCGGAGGGCGTATGAGGGCGATTTACGAAGGCTTGGGCGTTTCAAAGGACATGGTCTTCCTCGAACTCAACCCCGACGGCTACGACCACATCCTCTGCGGCGACAAGCGCTTCGATATTCCCAAAGGACGAGATAAATTTGTCGCCCGCCTCCAAGAGACCTTCCCCGACGAAAAAGAAGGAATCGAGGCCTACTTCAAAGACATCGAAAACATGTGCGCCGAGCTAGAGCAAGCTACTCGAATCCGCGGCGCTGTCGATGCTCTCAAGTTCCCCTTCAAGGCCAAAACTCTCCTCCGCTACGGCATGGCATCCCTCAAGAGCCTCCTCGACAAACACCTGAAAGACTCCTTTCTTAAGAACATTCTCAGCGCCCAGTGCGGCGACTATGGTCTTGCGCCCTCAAAGGCGCCGTCCATTCTCCATGCCCTCATCGCCATACACTACTTCGATGGCGCGTGGTATCCGAGGGGCGGAGCCTACACTATGCCTCGCGCCTTTATGAGGGCGCTGAAGAGGGCGGGGGGTGAGATTCGCCTCAAGGCCTCTGTCTCGAAGATCTTGATCGAAGGAAGAGGCAAAGATCGCCGCGTTGTCGGTGTTCGCTTGGAAAATGGGGAGGAATTTCGGGCCAAGAACGTCGTCTCAAACGCCGACCCGGACATCACCTTCAAGCGCTTGATCGACGAGGATCAGCTCAGCAAGAAGCTGAAGAAGAAGCTCTCAAAGACCAAATATGGTATCTCGGCTCTGAGCCTCTTCCTCGCGATCGATAAAGATCCAAAGGAGCTTGGCTATGACTCTGGAAACTATTGGTATAGCGACACGCCGTTCTTGGAAGAGACTTATTCCATAGAAAACAGCGGCCCTGAGATGCTCGACAAAGAGGCGTTCTCGGGAGGATTCATGACCTTTACCACGGTCAAGGATCCGTCGAAACGTCGGGACGACAAGCACACTGTGGAAGTCTTCTCTATGGTGCCCTATCAGGCGTTCAAGGAGTGGAAGGAGACGCGTTTCGAAGGTCGCCCAGATTCTTATAAAGCCGTAAAGGAAAAGCTGACCTCAGCCATGATGAAAACGGCGGAGAAAATCATGCCTGGCATTTCGGAGCATGTGATCTTTTCTGATCTGGGAACGCCGTTAACCAATGTTCACTTTGCTCGGGCCACCGAAGGAAGTCTGTACGGAACGGAGAAAAGCCGTTTCCAAATTGGTCCCTTCGCGTATCCTGTGCGTTCTGAAATACCGGGCTTATTCCTCTGCGGAGCGAGCACTGTGGGACATGGGGTCGCTGGAGCGACGCTGTCAGGTCTCCACGCCGCAAAAGCCATACTAGGTTGTCGAATGAAAGACATGCTCGCGCAAAAAGGTCCGACCTTACAGACCTATCCCTGCGACAAGCCCGAAACATGGCCCGCTGAGTTGCAGCCGCGAGAGAAAGTAGGAGTGCATGGCTGAGATAACAACTCTTCAGGAACTTCGCCGCCATCAAATCATCAAGGCTGCTCGACAACTGATCGTCGACAAAGGCTTGGCGGCTATGACCTTCTCTGAGTTGGAAGGACGACTCGAGTTTTCTAGAGGAGTCATCACGTATCACTTTAAGAACAAGAACGACATCCTCATTGCCATCCTTGAGAGCGCGGTTAACGAGATCAACGAGGCGACGGGGAAAGCCATTATCTCCGGTGGCAATATGTCGGACAAGTTAACCGCCATGGT
>JARGOJ010000170.1 GCA_029210225.1 Planctomycetota bacterium | reverse complement strand
GCCTTCATGGTGAAGATTATAGCGAAAAAGGCCTCCGCGATCTCTTGCAAGCGCTTGCGAAGGTTGGCGAGGCGATCAGTTACGCCCACTCCGAAAACATTGTTCACCGTGATTTAAAGCCTGAAAACATCATGATTGGTCGATTTGGCGAAGTCTTGGTGATGGACTGGGGGGTGGCGAAAGACTTGAACAGGGAGGATGGTGTTGACAGTGTTCAATTGTTTGAGAACGTTGTCTCCGAGATGGAGCTGTCTAAAATCGGCGTGACGCTGTCGGGCGCCGTGGTCGGAACGCCAGGATATATGTCCCCGGAACAATTGGAGGGCAATTGTGTTCCTCAGAGCGATGTTTTTTCCCTCGGGCTGATTCTTACCGAGATTCTCACTGGAGAGAAAGCGGTGCGTGGCAACTCGGCGATTGAACGTGTCGCGGCGACGGCTTCAGGAAATGCGATGGCTCCAAGAAAGATAGACCGTAGCGTGGCAAAGGAGCTTGATTTCTTGGTCACAAAGGCGACTAAAATTCAATGGCCAAGCCGTCTTGGGAGCGCGGCGCAGTTTACAGAGAACTTGCAAGCCTATCTCGTTGGTGATGAAATGCCCATTTATCCCTATTCAATGTGGGATCGCTTTTTTCGTTGGTCAAGTCGTTATCCTGGTTGGCTTGTCGGGGTGGCCTTCACTGTTTTGCTTTTGAGCGTCTCGACCTCGGTCTATTCTTTGGTGGCTAAGTCGGAGAAGGATCGGGCCAAGGCCTTGAATATTGCCAAGGAAGCTCAAAGCAGCGAGAAGAATTTGAAAGCCGCGCTTACGAAGATTGAGGAGGTCGATAACCTCGTCAAGCGGGGCGTGCCAAGAGAGAGAATTGAAGCGGGTATTGAGACAGCTCTTGTTCTAGGCGGTGATAATTATTCTGTTTTGTTGTCGGCGGCGAGGGTGTGCCGCTTAGGGGGGTTAAGTCGTATTGAGAAGAGAGTCTTAAACAAGGCCATTGATGACTTTCCTCCAGCCTATGAGGCCTTGTTCATGCTTCATGAAATTCAATTAAAGGAAGGCAAGCGCGATGAGTTAAGAGTCTTGACCAAGGCCGGTAAACGCCTGAGTAAGCGGGCGCAAAAACGAGGCGAAAAAAATGAATTCACTGTGGTCTTAGATGCTGTCCAATGCATGAGGACGAAGGAATACAAAAAGGGACTGAAGATCTTAGAGAACTTTGAGAGATACTCGGAGAGTTTTGCTCCAGGCTATCTCTTACGAGCCATGTTTCATGTCGATCTCAATGACTATGAGAGCGCTCTTCGAGAATTGAATCAGGCCATTAAGTATGAAAAGTCGGACTCTAAGTATTATCACAATCGGGGCAGTGTTTATTCGGGTTTAGGGAAGAAGAAAGAGGCCATCGCCGATTACACAGAGTCCATTCGCCTCGACCCAAAGCTATGGCTTCCCTATACGAATCGTGGCCGATTGAGGATTGAACTTGGTGATTTGGAAGGAGGCAAGGCCGACTTTGCCAAAGCTATTGAAGTCAATCCCGAATCGACCGATCCCCTTGTAGAACGAGGCAATAGTCGATATTTACGTGGAGATGACGATGGCGCGTTTGAAGACTTTGAAGCCGCGATCGTTCTCGATCCAGAATGCAAAGGTGCCTACTTCGGACGAAGTAAAGTCTATCTGAGGCGGAAAGCGTATCCCCTAGCACTGGCCGACTCAAACAAAGCCTTGGAGTTAGCGCCAGAAATGGCCAATGGCTATCTCCTGAGAGGAATCATACATGAAATCTGTGGGCGCTCTATCATGGCTATTGAGGACTATTCGACCAGCTTGAAGTATCGGCCATTCATGGCGAGCGCCCTGAAAAACCGTGCGAGAGTTCATTTAGGGAGAGGTGAACCCACAAAAGCACTCGAGAGTTACAGCAGTCTGATTTCTGCGGACCCGACGGTCGAACATTACCTGCTTAAAATCGCTGTTTTGCTGAAAGAGAAAGACTACAAGAGCGCGCTTGAAGATTGCGATTTAGCGTTAAAGCTAGACAAAAACAAAGATCTCGCCAAGATCTATTATCAACGAGCCGCTATCTATAAAATCCTGGATAACACAGCCGCAGTCGAGCGGAACCTCCGAGATGCTCTCAAGGCCGATCCAAGCTACGTTCCTGCGCTCTTTCGCCTGGGCTATCTCTTTTACCTCAAGAATAATTTGGCCGAAGCGCTTCAACAATACCAACTCGTGTTGAAATACGACCCAAAATTTGCCCTCGCTTACTATGGTCGCGGGCAAGTCAAGGAACGTCAGGGCTTGTATCAGAAGGCAGGCCTCGACTTTGAACAATTTATTCGATTTGCTCCTCGTGACAAGCTCGCACCATCTCTCCGCGGCCTCGTTCAACAATACCTTAGTAGGCCCTGCCGTTATTGATCTCTGGCCAGAAATCAGGAACACTGAAATATCGGGGGTAGACCGGAATAACAGTGCTGTCGCGGCGATATTCTAGGGGTTGCAACGCTTTACTTGACACAGATTCGGTCATGCCAATGGCGCGATACGTGCTACTCTCATCTCTCTCCTCTTTGTTTGGAGTCAGCAATGAGCACTGTCGAGAATCACAGCTTTGGATTGATTCGTAAGAGAGAGAGCGAGCTCGCCTGCCCCTATTGTCATGGCAAGGTTAGAGGCGTTCTATCGACGACGATTTGTTCGCTCTGTGATGCAACTCACCACAGCGATTGCTATGAGGGCTTTGGTGGCTGCTCAGTATTTCAGTGTCCAAACTCTCCCACGCTGCGCATATCCCGGGAGCCGGAAGAAATACCCGACGCCAATGCCGATCTGATGTATCAAGGATCTATTGGATTCCTTGGGCTCGTTGCCTTTGTGCTGCTCTTGCCCTTCGCGATTTGGCTCTTGATTCCGGTCGTGATAATTGGCGTTTTCATTCTCATTCAGGCGCTTGTCTGGATGCTGCCAAGCCTTTTCGCCTGGCCCTTTCAAGCGTTGCAGCGGCGGAGAGATCGTCTCAGCGGTGCTGGAGATTTTTCAGGCGATCACCGGCGCGGCTCTGAAGCGCCGGGTTCTGAGTGAGCGTCAGGGCTTTTTTGTAGCCCTCAATGGCGGCGGCCTCATCTTTGAGAGCTTCGAGGCTGAGAGCTTGGTCGAATAGAATGCTGGCCTGAGTCTCTTTCGCTGTTGTTCCTGCGAGAGCTTCATGGAAGGCGTTGAGGGCTATTTTGTGTTGTCGCAGTTTTTGGTAGGCGACCCCGCGAGTATGGGCGAGAGTCGGATTGTAGAGGCCCAGGTCTTGCGATTTTTGGCAGTCTTCGAGGGCTCCCTTAAAATTACAAAGACGGATGCGACAGCCAGCGCGGTTTAGATAGGCGTCAGCGAAGGTCGGCTTGATGACTAAGGCGTGGTTGTAGTCTTGTTCTGCGAGGCCATAGCGCCCGCTTAACTCTTGGGCGGCGCCCCGGTTATTCAATGCTTGATAATATTGGGGCTCAAGGCTCAGGGCTCGGTGGAAATCTTGGAGGGCCAGCGCGGTCTTTCCAAGTTTCAATTGGAGATTTCCTCGGTTGTTGTAGGCCTCGGCGAAGTCTTCATTGATAGCTATGGCTTTGTTGAAGTCTTTGAGGGCTGAGTTTAGATCTCCGAATTGAACCCTTAAGAGTCCACGATTTAAGAAGAGCTCAGGGAGGCGAGGGCTGAGCTTTTCAAGACGGGAGTATGTCTTTATTGCAGCGCGGCGAAGGCCGTCTCGCTGTTCTTGGGCGGCTTGAGCGAAGAGGGTGAGCTCATTGATTTCATTTCGTTGTTTGCTTTGACCGAGTATCTGTTGGAGCTGGGGACTTTGACTTTGGTGGGGGAATGATTTCGAGTCGAGCTTGTGGAGATAGAAGAGGGCTTCATAAGCCGGAGGACGCTTTTCCAGGGCCTGTCGTAGCTTGAGGCGAGATTTTTCGTAGAGGCCAGCGCGCTCATAAATGTTCGCGGCGACGAGCAGGCTCTCGTAGCTGTTGCGACTCAGCGTTAATGCGGTCTCGGTGAATTCTTCTATTTGAATAGACGGATATCCTCGCCGGACAGCATGTCGGGCGCGGTGGAGCAGGGACAGGATGCGTCGAGCCTTCGCGGCGTCTTGTTTTGCCTTCTTCAATTGAATGAGGGCTTTTTGTTGTTCTAACTTTGCTTGCTTTCTTTCGCTATGGGCGCTCATTGCAAAGATGGATAGGGTTAAGAAAATGAGGGCTCCGACGACATAGGAAGAAAACTCTGAAGATCCAGTTTTTAGCGCTTTTCTCGGCAGGATAATTCTCTTTGTGCGGCTTTGAAGAGAGTCGAGTCGGGCGAGGATGTCTTTTGCGCTTTGAGGACGTAAGTCGGGGTCTTTCTCCAGGCATTGATCAATCAGCTCAGCGAGTGTTGATGGTATGTCCGGGCGCTGTGGTGTCAGGATCGGAGGAGATTGGTTGAGGTGGGCGGACATGACCTCTCGGACGGTTTTTTGATGGAAGGGAGGATGGCCGGTGAGCATTTCAAAGAAGGTGATTCCTAAAGAGTAGATGTCACTTCGAGGATCGACGCTTTGAGCTCGAATTTGCTCGGGGGACATGTAGGTTGGAGTTCCAGAGATCAGCCGATAGCGAGAGAATTCGGGGTGGCCGTGAACTCGTTGAGCGAGTCCGAAGTCGCAGACTTTGACCCGCAGTGAGGGGTCGATCAAGATGTTTTGCGCTTTCACATCTCTGTGGATGACACCGGCGTCGTGGGCGGCACTGAGGCCAAGGCAGCATTGTCTGGCGATGCTAAGAAAACTGTTGAGGGACATTGTTTCCTGGCTAGTGATAAAGTCGCTGAGGCTTTGGCCGGGAACCAATTCCATAACGATATAGCAGTGTCCTTCCGACCATCCGGCGTCGTAAATGCTCACGATATGTTCGTGCTTGATTGAGCTCACGGCTCGGGCTTCAGAGAGGAAGCGTTCAGCTTGAACTTCTTTGTTCGCTTCGGTGAGGGTCAGTATCTTAATCGCGACCGCACGGTTTAAGACAATGTGAAAGCCTCGGTAGACTGTTCCGGAGCTGCCAACTCCTAAGGGTTGAAGGATTCGGCAATTGGCGAGGATCATTCCTAGTTGGATGGGTCGGGTTGATGTCTTTGAGGCTTTGAGTAAGGTCGACCCGGTGGCCATCTTGTGCTGGCAGGGGCAGTTCTTGCCTCGGGAGGGCACCCCACATCGAGCGCAGCGGTCGGTATTCTCGGGTGTTGGAAACATGTCGGGAGACACCAATCATTGAGGGCTTTTTGGGTTATCGATCATTGATTCCGAGCTTCTGAGTGGGACTCCCCGGGCGTTTTTTAAATGGCGGACGAGGACGGTGGGATTTTTCATGGGCCAAGCGCAGATCTCGGTTTGAGAGTTGTGGAGCTGCTGTGACGGCATGTTTAGTGGGGCTAGGGCGGTGCTTCGTGGTCCAGACGAGAGACCGTGAGATGGGCACGAAGGCAAAAGAACGCTCCCCCGGGCGCGTTGCTTCAATTGATGGAGACTTTTGTTTAAGGGCCTGGGAGGACCTTTGAGCGGGGTGAGAGGATGGCTTGGGTTGATTGCTTGGGAGTTTGGCGGCGATGAGGAAGAGGGTCACTATCACGAATGGGGGGGTGACATGGCGCATGATGCTTGGAAGGAATGAGATTGGAGCTGGGCTCACGAATTGACTCGCTTCTGCTAATTCGAAAAGAATGAAACCGCCGGATGCAGTTTAGCAGGGATGGAATGGGAGTCTTTCAATTTTATCTGAGTTCAATGAGAGCGTGTTTTATGAGAATTGCTGCATAAGCGTTAAAAGCTTATTTAGGGGCGGGTCTCTTTCTCACTAAGGAGTGAATTGAAGTCGCCGAGTGCAGAGTATGTTGGTATTTATTCCATTTAATTTTCTTCGATGAATTCTCTCATTGTTTGCAAATCTCCGTGTCCAAATTGAAGACGGTCCTCTGTGTATTTAACAACAGAGGACCGTCTATTTTGATGGGGTGCTGGGTTGGATCACTTTGAGGTGAGCAAGCGATCGCCGGTCACGAGGTCGACGGTCACGAGGGCGTCGAGGTTGGAGTCGGTGACGAAGACTCGCTTTGTTCCGGGAACAAGAAAGAGGGCTTCGGGGTTGGAGAGGATGACTCCGGCGCCATGGCTTTCGTCGGCGACAATGGCGCGATTTCCAGTGTTGAGGTCGATGGCGACAATAGCTTCGAGGCTGACATCGACGACGAGGACGCGGTTTGCGCTGACTTCGAGGGTGAGGTCTCTTGGGTCTCCCAGGTTGGGGCCCGTTCCGCGATTTAAGTCGGAGACAATGCTGCGGTTGCCGGTTGTGAGGTCGATGCTAATGAGGGCGTCGAGGCCTGAGTCGATGACGAAGACTTTGCTCGCCGTTGAGTCAAGGACGAGGTTTCTCGGGGTCTCTAGAGTGGGGCCTGTGCCGGTTGCTGCTCCCGAGAGGGTTGTTCGTTGGCCGCTTGTCAGGTTCAGGGCGAGGACCGAGTCGCTGCCGGAGTCGACAATGAGGGCCCGGTCTTGAGCGGGGTCGAGAATGATGCCGCGGGGGGTTTGGAGCAGGGGACCGGAGTTGCTGTCGGTGCCGTCGGAGAAGATGCTTCGGAGCCCGGTGTCGAGGTCTACGGCGATGATGGCGTCTTGATCGCTGTCGGTGATGAGGGCGCGATTCCGGGCTTCGTCGACAACGACGTCGTTGGGGATTTGGAGGCTTGGGGTGCCGCTGCCGGCTCCAAAGCCAGAGATGAGGCTGCGTTCTCCAGAGGCGAGGTTGATGGAGAAGAGGGCGTTGAAGGCGTCGTCGACGACGAGGGCTCTATTTTTCTTTGTTTCAAGTCCCATTCCGAGGGGTTGGAAGAGGCTGAGTCCGGTTCCGACGTTGTTGCCAGCGAGGACCGCACGGTTTCCGGAGAGGATGTCAATTTGATAGAGGGCGTCGACGCCGGTGTCGACAACGAAGGCTTGATTGGTTCCTGGGTTGAAGGCGAGGCCTTCGGGTTGGCGAAGAACGGGGCCGCTTCCTGTGTTGTCGTCGGAGAGGATGCTTCGGTTGCCTGTGGCGAGATCGATAGCGATCAGGGCGTCGAGGTTGACATCAATGACCATGGCGCGGTTGTTAATCGTGTCGAGCATGAGAGCGCTTGGGCCAACGAGGGCGGGTCCGGTGCCAACGCTTTGGTTTGAGAGGACGCTGCGGATGCCGGTGCTGAGGTCGACGGAGAGGACGCCTGGGAGGCCGGTGGCGCTGCCCCGGTCGCTCACGAGGCAGCGGTTGTTGGCGGCGTCGTAGGCGATGCCTGAGGGGGTGTCAAAGTTGGGTCCGCCGTTGCTAGCGGGGGTGTTGTCGTCGGCGATGATTTGTTGCGCCCCGGTGCTGAGGTTGACGGCGATGAGGGCGTCGGCGGTGGAGTCGACGAGGAGGATGCGGTTGTTGGCGCGGTCAAGGGTGAGGGCGCGGGGGAAGCTGAGACCGGTTGTGAGGATGCTTCTGTTCCCTGTGTTGAGGTCAATGGAGAAGAGGGCGTCGACGGTGACATCGACAACGTAGGCGCGGTTCGCGGTGCTATCAATGATGAGGCCTCGGGGGTTTTCGAGCACGGGTCCGGTACCGACGCCGTTTCGGGAGAGGACGGTTCGATCACGGGAGTTGAGGTCGACGGCGATGAGGGCATCGAGGCTGAAGTCGACCATGAGGATGCGGTTGTTATTCATATCCAGGGCGACGTCGCTCGGGGAGCCGAAGGGGACGGTGTTGAGCACTGTTGTCCGGGCGGCGTTGGGGTTTGTTTGTCCGGTGTTATCGGTGACGGAGACGACAATGACATTGGGGCCGGAGGCGAGGGGTATGGTCGCTTGCCAAGTGGCGAATTGATCGTTGCTGGTTGCGGAGATACCGTTGACTGAGACGGCGGTGACCTGGCTGTTCGCGCTGCTCGCGGTGCCTCTAATAGTGAGCTGGGAGGCGTCGATCATCGACTCATCGAAGGTCGGGAAAATGAGCTCGGCCTTGGGTAAAATCGCGAGGACCCGGCTCCCGGAGCCGCCAGAGCCACAGGCCGTGACAAGGGGTAGGGCGAGGGCGAGGGCGAGGGCGAGGGAGAAGGCGGGGACGATTTTGAAAGCCGGAGCTTGTTTTTTCATAACATACATAACAAACAATGTCCTACAAGCTTTAGAGCGAGAGCATTACTAAGGAATGCTGGGGTTAAAACGAAATTTTTCGTGGGGACGAAGTTTAGAACGCTTGCTCATGTCTCAGAGCTCTTATTTTTACTAGGCTGAGTGTCTTCGTCTGAGGTAGGTAGCCAGCAAGTCGGTACACTTTGGTGACTTTTCCCAAAAATCGCTAAAAACTTTTTCCCATAATCGGGATTTGCATCTTCGGCTTCGTTTTTTGAGCGGCCTCCACTTGGAATGAACCTTCCTGATCTTCGAGGGTAAAAGACACAGAGAAGTCCCGAGGACCCGAGGAAATTATGATTGGCTCGCTACTACAAAGAATCTTTCAAAGTCGGAAGCAGGACCAAGAGATCATCCACGATCCCTGTTATCGCCTTGCCCAATTATGTGTCCTCCAAGCCCAACAGCAAAACGCTCATCGGATCCTCTTTGGAATACCAAAGAACCAAGGGAGGAAACCGCCCAAAGAAATCATCGAGGCTGAAGACGACTCTCCTCTGTTCCTCTCTGAACTCAAGGTCATGGTGGATGACAATGAATGTGAGCGCTGCGGGATACATCGCTATGAGGGAAGCAGCCTCATCCCTGTGTGGTTCCAGATAAAGGATAGCGGCGCATGGGTGCAAAGCCACAGCCTCCCCTTTCGTCTCCTCCCCGAGATAACCCAGGTGTTTCGAGAACACGGAGCAACGCTGCTTCAAGAGCTTGGAGACGCTATGCTTCATGTCCACTTGATCGTGACCGAAGATTTCTACTTCGCCGTAGAAATTGAACAATGTTATTCATGACAAATTTGGCATCATACTTTCTAATAACTTCGCCCCTGGAGTATTCGTATTAGGGTTGTCAATAAGACCGTGGACATTGATCAACAACAATATCAGCTCATTCTCACTCAGGGCCACATCCCTAAGGATCGTCTGGATAAGGCGTTCTCCCATCCCAATCGCCGGATCTACAATGACTTCGTCGAATTCCTCCTCCACAGTCTCATGCTTCGCGCCGACATCGCCTTAGACATTCGTCAGCAAGCCAGTCGCCCCAGCCAAAAACTTCCGCTTCCCGGTCAAAGCGCCAACTCAGCAATGATGACAGTTGCAGACTTGGAGCGGGCCTATCATCACGCCCTATTGACCCATCCCCTCTTTTCTCCTCATGCACGAGATCAATTCAATGTGATTGAAAAGCTTGGGGAAGGTGGAATGGGAATTGTCCACAGAATTGAAGACAAGAACCTCGGGCGAACCGCCGCGTTGAAAGTTTTAGGGGAAATCGACGCCAGCGAACGAATGGTGAAGCGCTTCATTCGAGAAGCCAGAATCACAGCGTCCCTCTCGCACCCCAATATTCCCCCGATTTATGAATTGGGAATGAACAGCTCTGGGGAGTATTACATGCTCATGAAGGTGATTGAAGGCCAATCACTAAAAGAGGCGCTGACTGAAGTTCATAGCTCGGGACAATCAAATCCCAAAGAAGTCCGGCGATTGTTAGAAGCTCTCGTGAAGGTCTGTGAGGCTGTGGCCTACGCTCACTCCCAGGAGGTCATTCACAGAGATCTCAAACCTGAAAACATCATGATTGGAGAGTTTGGTGAGGTCATGGTTCTCGATTGGGGATTGGCCAGAGATTTCAGTGACAAAACGGTCGTTGAGAGAGTGGGAGGGCATCCTGAGAAACTATTGGAATTGAAAGAAGCGGCGCAGAAAGAGGGTCTGACAGGGAAGGGCGATTTGCTAGGAACCGTAGGTTACATGGCGCCGGAACAAATTGACGGAGAAGCGAATAAGCAGTCGGATGTCTTCGCGTTGGGGGCGATCCTTACGGAGATATTGACAGGGAAGAAGGCGATTGCTGGGGACTCAGCCATCTCCAAGGTATCGGCGACGATTCAGGGACGAATTTCTGGACCTCATGCTTTAGATGAAGCGGCTCCAATGGAGCTGAATGCGGTCGCGGTGAAGTCACTTCGCATGAGTTTAGAGCAACGTACCGGGACGGTTGTCTCGTTTGCCACAGACCTGAAGGCCTATCTCAGTGGTGCGGAAGTCAAGGCTTATAGATACAGTCTGTTTGAACGAGTCCAGCGCTGGATAAGTCGACATCCAACCCTCGTCAGTGGAAGCTTTCTGTCAATCCTTTTCATTGTCAGCGTTTTGTTTTTTCAGTCCAATATTCAGTCGTCAGAGCGGCAGCAAACGAAGTTAGAAAGGAAAAGAGCGGTCACTTTGTTGGAAAAGAAGAAGGTCGATACCGCACGACAAATGTTCGACGAGGGGGAAACCGCAGCGAACAAAAAAATCTTCACCAAGGAGTCTGGAGAGCTCGTTCAAAAGGCCTTGGAAATCGGAGGTCGCTCTGAGTCCAATCTCTTAAGAGCGGCGCGAATTTATCAAAAGGGACAGGCCAAAGCACAGAGCCGGAGTCTGTATCTGGAGTGCGTAAAGACCTTTCCCCCTGCCTATAAAGCACTGTTTCAGTTGCATATACTGGAGACCGGGTGGAAGAATCCAGTACGAACCAGCAGCCATCTTCGTGAGCTAACAAAGCTCGTCGATCAAGGGCCGAAGGGCAACGTATATTTGTTGATGGCGAGGTTGATTGGAGCCTTTCAGAAGAAAAAATGGGATGAGGTTGTTGAGCTTTGTAAGCGTATTGAGAATGACAAGGACGATAACTTTCCGATTCATAACATTCACGCTCTCGCGCATGTTGAGCTGGGGCAGTTTGACCTTGCGGTCGTAGAGTTTTTGAAACACGCAAAGTTGTTTCCCGGCGGTTGTGAAGCCTTGGTTAACATTGCGAAAGTCAAAAAGCGTTTGGGAGAGTTTCAGTCGGCGATATCATACTGTGATAAGGCCATCGCCATTGATTCTAGCCATCTCGAAGCCTTTATGATTCGTGGTCAATCCAATGAATCTTTGAAGAGGATTGATCTCGCTGCCATTGACTTCAAGAAGGCTCACTACCTCGCCCCGAATGATACTGAGATTAACCTGGCGGTTGGGCGTTGCTTGACGTCACTGAAGAAATTTCAAGAAGCGTGGGATTACTATAATTTAATAGTGGGGGTCAATCGGGAAGACCCGAAGAGTTACATCTATAGAGGTCTATACTCGGAGCGAGCAGGCAATAACTACTCGGCGAAGTTGGATTATCAGCGTGCGATAGGGAAAGATCCTAGATGTGCGGACGCATACTATCGTCTTGGTGATCTGTTAGACAGGCAAAGTCTTTTTCAAAAAGCCTTGGATGTTCATACAAAAGGCATAGCGTTGAGCCCCAATAAGTCTCGTTTCTACTTCGCCCGTGGGCAAGTCTACTTTCATTTGAAAGATTGGAAGAGAGCGATTGCTGATTATGATAAGGCCGCCTCTTTGAATGAGAAAAATCCACTGCTCTTCTTGAACAGAGGAAAGGCTTTGGAAACATTGAAATGTATGAAGGATGCAGCTTTGAACTACGAAAGCTTCCTTCAGCGAATGCCGAATTGGGTCAATGCAAAGGAATTAAGAGAGTTTATAAAAGCGAATCTAAACAGAAAACCAAAAGATTGATTCGAAGAGACTACGGAGTCGTTGAGAGAGCTGAAGGTTCAATTGTTATTGGATAGAGACCAAGTTCAATATGATCTACTATGCAAACACCGTCTTGTATCACTTGACGTGTTGAACGCTGCGATGGCTCATCCCAATCGCAGTCAATTCTTGGACCTCTGTGAGTACTTGGTTCACGGTCGGGTGCTCTCCCCCCGTGGTGCAGCCGATACTCGGGCTGAGGCGCTGATTGTTATGCACGAACGTGGAGCTCATCTCAACGTGGCCGTCGCTGGAACTCCAACTCTCAACGACATTGAACGAGGTTTAGCCCG
>JARGOJ010000169.1:6172-12104 GCA_029210225.1 Planctomycetota bacterium | reverse complement strand
CATCGAAGACGAAGCAGCCCGCTTCGATAGACTCTGTGAATTGAACGTGGAAGCCCAGGTCGCACACATCTGTCACACCACCGTCGTCCAAGACGCTTGGGCCAATAACCAAGAATTATCCGTTCACGGAATCATCTATTCCCTTAAGAACGGTGTCTTGAAGCCCCTCGACATCCGCATCTCTTCTCAAGATCAAATTCCAGAAATCTATCAGGTCGCCTAGAACAAAGCGGGGCGTCTCTCTACACCGAAGAGACGCCCCGCTTAGGCCACTCAAAACCACTCCCAGTATTCTCTCGCCGGATTCCGAGAGCATTCTTATACGACTCCCGCCCCCAAGGGCGCTAAAACCTGTGGAACAATTCTAAGAGATCGCGTTGAGACGCAGGCGTCTCTTGATGTGTCGGCATGGGCCAATTCGTGAAGAAGCTAAAAAGAGCAATCGAGATCTGCGTCCATCGTTTTGTGGATGAACCATCTATCGGGGGAGCAAGGTCCTTTAGAATCTGACCTTTCATAGATCTCCGACTAATTTTGTAGTCGTTAATCCTTGGAGAAAGCTCACTCATACTCTTGCATTGGTCAAAATATGAGCGCGAACGGCTGATTCTATTAAGATAGAATCTTCAGACAGAGCCTGGGAAACGAATTGAGAAGCTCGTGAGAAAACAACTAAGTTATGTGGGCCTTGGCGCCTTGCTAATGGGTCTTGCTTTTGTCCTCCATTCAAAAGGAGTCTTCGAGCCCCGCTCCGATCCAGATCAGTTGCTCTCAGGGCCCAAGCTTGGAGAAGAAGCCCCTGAGTTTGAAACCATTGATGATCAGGGCAAAACAGTCAAGCTCTCAGCATTTCGAGGGAAGCAACCCGTCGCATTAGTCTTTTATCCAAAAGATGAGACCTCGGGCTGAACGAAGCAACTCATAAGTCTGCGTGACAGACAAGAAAAATTAGACGCTGCAAACGTCGCTGTTTTTGGGATCAGCTATGACTCCAAGGACTCTCATAGAGCCTTTCGGGAAAAATATAAATTAACGACATCATTGCTCGTAGACAGCGACAAGAAATTGGGCCAATGCTTTGGTTTGAGCCAAGGATCAACGCCGAACCGGCGGACAATTATCATTGACAAAGCGGGCAAGATCAAAGCGATCATTACGAAGGTCAATGTGAACGATCACGCTTCGCAAATTTTGGAAGCGCTAAAAAGCAAAGATTGACGTAAAAAAGCTCGACCTCAACAATTTATTGGAGCCTATGAGTTGTTGAGATCGTAGGACCAAGAGCTTTAAGAAATATAGCTTAGGAGCCATTTCCAAAGACTTCTTTAAAAATGATGTACGTAATCAAGGCGAAGAAAATCACGCGACGAAACCACAAGCCCCCTGGTCCTTTCTGCTCCCGCTTGACCTTAAAGGGAAGCTCTCCCCTCCAATAAGATGAAGGATTTAAGCCGAACTGATAGGTATCCGTCTCGGTCCTCACAACCAAGAAGTTGCCCTTGACAAAATAAATAGACTCAAACTCATACAAAACCGCTTCCTTCACGGTATCGAATGGGATTTGCCAATCTCCGCATTGAAAGCCAATATCCGTAATCGTGAGATGAGCCCGACGGGAGAAAAACCATAAGTGAGGACGATAGGCAAGGGGCTCTGTATCACTCTTAATAGCTTTCGTCCAAAATTTCACAGGCTCGGTCATTGTTTCGTCCTCGTCCTTCTAGAGTTGTGTAAGAGTGAGAGGCAGTAAACTTCGGGTTAGAATGAGACTACCTACCGGGTTTCACGGACTTGCGCTCTTCCAATCCGGGGAGCGGAACGGCAAGGATATAGCGCCGTCGAGGGAACTCCGTCGCAGTCCAAAGCAGCGACGATCCACAGTCAAAGTAGAGGTCCTCCGGCCCAAGAACCCAAGGCCGGGCGTGGATTTTTGAGCGTGGACGCCCAGTTCGCAGTCGTGGCCGAAGACCGCTGCTCGCCATCCAGAATTGACCCTTCCAGGAGAGAACGCCCTGCACCCGAGATTGACCCATTTCATAAGCCTCGATAGGTTTAATGTCCGCCTTCCCTTCCAGTCTGTGACTCTTATTGTTGAGACCCCAACGTAGCAATTTCCCACGGCGGCTTAAAACCTTGTAATCCCCAGAGATCAAACTTGGCGGTTTGGTGCTGCGGTCTAGAGAAAGGGAGGAGAATCTCAATTTTGAACTTTTTGAATGCAATCGATAGCAATTCACTTGAGGCAAGATATAAACATGGTCATGGGCATGATATTGCCCCTTCCCGTTGCGTCCAATTTCATGCGTTTTGCCCGGGTCCACCTGCATGATCTTTGTCAGATCGAAGACTCGAAGCCCGACTGTAGCGTCTGCAACATAGAGATAATCTCCGTACCAGACCATGCCCCCTGCATGGAATTTCAGCGCCCTGAAATTTGGCCCGAGCTTATCTTTGAAGCTTTCCACGAATAACACATGCTGATATCGAGGAATGCCAGGCTTCGTGATATCGATAAAGCTGACTCTCGCGCCCTGATCCGCCGCTCCAAAGGCAAGCAGTTCATTAAAGTGCCACGACACAGCGATCAATTGGCGATTCGCCACAAGCCCACTTTGCGAAGCATCGCCCGAACCAGTCACTCCTTGGGGAAACCACCGACTGTCCTTGTCGTCGGCAGCATCCCAACGAAAAGCAATCTTTGCAGCGGGCAGCGGTTTTGAATTGCCGCTGAGCGCTTGAGCCTTGTGAGTCAGATTTCCGAGGACCCCTTGTAGGCTCACAATTTTACAATGCGTGGAAAGGGCTGAATTGAGAGTCGCGCTTTCACTCCATTTATTTTCATTGTGAAGGCGGAATTGTGACCTTGAAATCGGAGTGAGACCACGACGTCCTTGAGCTAAAGCTGTGCTCGTTCCAGACAAAAAGATCAGTGTTAGGACCACGCTGAAAAAGATCGCCGGATAACATTCTCGGAGCTTGGTCATTCTTTCACTCTTAGTTAAAAGATTTCGAGTCAATTTTAAGAAGGTCAATTAAATCTCCAGGTATCGATTGAGTCTCAGCAATGGGTATCCGAGGACCCTCAATGTCGGAGATGAATAATGGCCCTGAGTTTAGTTCAAAGCGTCGGAATCGACTTCAAAAAAGCGCCGCAAATCTTTTGAGCCAAATCAGTGAATGTCTCTTTGAGAAGGCTCCCCACGGCGGCTTTGTCCCTCTGTATACTCCAGAATTCGGCCTCGCTGCAGTGTTCATCCATTCACGCCCATGCAGCTGCAAAGCTTGAAGAAGATAGACCCTCTGCCGAGACGACGAGAACGACTATGGGCTCACAGGCCATAACGCGACCGGGCCATTGGCACTCGGAATCGCAAACGACTGCCGCATTGTGATGCCGTAAATGATCACGCTGGGACAGCGTGTCAGCTCGATCGCCTCGACAACCCCCGCGGCGAGATCTTCAAGGACACCCACCCGGGGAAGTACTGCAGCACCCTCACCACTGTTCGCGAAGAAACGGAGCAAAGGAATGTCATCGGTGTCCATGACCAGGGTCAACTCACAGTCGACGATGGGACGAACGTACTTTTCGAGAACATCGACTTCGAAGGGATGGCGAAACTTGAAGACGTCGATGTTCTCGACAAGACTCTTCTGACGAATCTCCGCAATAAGCTCCGGAACCGCGACAAGGCACATTTCGCTTTCCCCGAGCTTCTGATAGGAAACCTCGCTCAAATCAGACTTCTTTGGCAGATCGAGGGTAATGATCGCATCGAGTTCCAAGTGTCGCAGTTGGCTATAAAGCTCTTTGTATGACCCCGTGGAGACAGAGACTCGGACGCCGGGTGCCTGTTGCAGATACTCTTGGAGAAGTCGAAAGACAAAGTTCCGTGAGGCGCCGCCGACAACACCTAATCTCATAAATCGGGGCCCGCCCAGCTCGGACTTATCCTTGATCAACGCGTTCACGGCGCGGCTCTGAGCAAAGATGGCGTTGGCATAACCTAGAAGCTCCCGGCCTACTTGAGTTAACTCGACGGTCCGGTTGGCGCGCACAAGAAGCTGCTCGTCCAGATAGTTTTCCAGGGACGCCACCTGCGCGCTCACCGCCGACTGAGCGACGTGCATCTGCTCAGCCGCCCGTGTGAATCCCTGGGACCGAGCCACCATCCAAAATGCATAGAGGTGTCGGAAGTTGAGCCATTCCATAAAGCTTGTCCTGTCTAAATATCGGCGTACGGTCGACCCCAGAGAATCGTCAGCACCGCTTATCCTTGTCTCGGCCTACTATCTCTTTTTTATATAGCAAGATCCGTTATTATCTATTTTACAGAAATTGATCGCGCAGTAAGAATGTCAATCCATGAGCGACGACTCCTGTCGAAAGTCGTTCATAAATTCAGAAACAACGCGTGCTCCTAAAGCAAACCAATCCCGATCAAAAGTCAACGATCTGGAGTGGTCAGGCTAAGTCCACGCCCTTACTTTGGAGATCAATATGTTCGACAATACTGCTAGAACCAAGCACCCCGAATCGTCCAACCTGCCCCAGAGGGATCGGTTCGACGACCTGGCGCTGTTCTACGCCGAATGCTATCTAGGCCGTGAAAAGGTTCAGAGCCTTCTTCATGGAGGTGACAGCCCAGCCGACCCAAGTCCAGGTTTTTTCGCCGACTTGAAGCAGAGGTTGCGCGGTCTCTTCGGAGGCTAAGTTCTTCGGGACAAAGCTTGCGCTATTATCACGACTCTCGATGGAAGGGAGCCCGAACTCGATGAGAAGAGCAAGGGTGTGATGTCGCCATACGAGTTAGACAAGGGCCTGCAGGCCCTTTTGAGAAGACAATGATTGCTTGGGAAGGCCCAAGAGATCAACTCTTCTCTGGATTCCGTGAATACGAAGGAATAATTGAGAAACGACAGGACAGGCTCACTGAGAATGCGCTAGGTGATTGACCGGGGAAGCGTCTAGCGGCAGCCTCCAAAACTAGCGGCTCATCCATCTCATGCTCGGCAGGCGCTTCGACCGTAATGAAAGTCGCGGTCTCTCCCCTTTTGGCCTTTCTGGTATTTCCCTTTGTCCTTGAACGATAAGTCCCCAACGCGCTCTGGTTTCTTTCTTATCTCAGTCCAATATTCCTCTTGCACGTCCGCATCAACATGGATCATTGTGGGATACAACGGGTCATTCCCGTTCTTGTGGCAACCAGAAATCCAGTAGTCTTCACTTGTCGCTTCGTCATAGTGATTGCATTTGTAGCCTTTTGTTTTTTTCAAGGTCAGTGTCCCGTAATAAACGGTCCTCCCTGTCTTCGAGAAGCGCACGCGGCCTATCCGAGCGGGGCACTCATAGTGTTCCCCGTAACAATCAACGCACCAGCTGACTTGCTGGATGAACATTATTTTGCTTTCCATAGTTCCCCTATGTCATTCAAAGCCACTACGTGAAACACCGACCTTTCATGCTCTCCTTTTAGAATCATTGATTAACGACTTCTTGCGAGAGACGGTCGGTCAATAGCTTAATGACCACGGCGCTGGAAGCCACTGTCAGACAAGCCACAAAATCGTAGACCGAAAACCTTAGAAGGAAGTATTGGGCACTTGGGAGCCCAAGCCTTGTCCTCTCGAAACAGCCTATATGAGATTCACCAGACGGGACGATTCCTCCCCATTCCGAGGACATTGAATGAGACTGAATGTTCAATTATTTCCAGACGCTTAAATCATGAGCCGGAATGATCTTCAATTCTGGATTGGCTTTCATGAGGCCATGAAGCCTGGCAATCATCTGATCTGTCGCGTCACTATCATGATCAACAATTGCCGAGGCTATCCAAAATTTACGTTTCAGCTCGGTTATAGATTTCATATTCCAGACAGCGTCTCCAACGAAGAAACGTCGAACACCATCTTTTGAATTGACAAAGCG
>JARGOJ010000169.1:0-6162 GCA_029210225.1 Planctomycetota bacterium | reverse complement strand
CACTTCCTGGTGAGTGCCCATTCAATCCAACCAAAACTACGGTTCCATCTCCGTAAACATCAAAGCTGCGGGGAAAGCCAGCGTAATTGCTCTCCTTTAATGTGTACGGCGCCCACTTAATGTCGGAAGAACTTACCTGAGAGGGCAGAACTTCAGGAGGCTTCGCCACTTTTAAATATTCAAGTTCCTCGGCAGGAAGCCAAATCTCCAAGTCGGGAAAGTCAACGACGCCGCTCGCGTGGTCCCAATGGGCATGACTCAGAAATATTCGCTTTGGCTTGGGGAGTTCTTTAGAGCTCTCCAGCTGATCCACGACCGCTGTCCCTTTTTCATAAGCCATCATAGGCCTGATCCAATAGGGCATGTCCGCTCCGAACTGAGCATCGATAGAACGTCCGAGTCCTGTATCGAAGAGAAAGCAATCCTCACCATGCTTCACAAGAACAGCCCCGTGACCAATCTCAAAGCCCGTCGTTAAAGATCCCTGAGCAATAGTCAAGCCTTCGAGGGTCTTGGCCTTTCCTGTCATTAAAAAGTGGATTTCCACTTTCGACGACGCTTTGGGAAGGGCGGGGAGCTTGACCCCTGCTTCTGTTGGAGGAGGAACATTCCCAGGCAACTTGAAGACGATGGCCGTTGAGATAAAGAGGGCCGCAAACACAGCCAGCGAAACTTTGTGTTTCTTTTTCATGAGTCTAAGTTCTCTGCTCCATCGCCAACTAAGATTGAAAGTATTGGGAGTCAACTGGACTTCTTAGAGTTTGTCAATGTACGCCGCAAGATACTAGAGGCTGACGATAAATTCCCAAGTTTCGATTTCGATAGCAACGGTGGTCACCTTCGAATCGGCGGGGCCTTTGTTAAACTGATAGGGAGAATGGTCTCCGGCCAATCCATTTCCCTTGATGTTTTCGCGGGATTCAATCGTATGAAATATCAGCAAGAAGAGTTCGCGAATGAACTATATCTCGCCCTGATCCGAGAGTTCGATTCATCGACGACGACAATTTCGATTGACGGCGCTGGGGTCAGCTGGCATTGCACGGTTGAGCGCGGCAACTCCCGCTGCAGGATTAGCTGTTTTTCACCGGGGCCAGAATACTACTGCTCGTACATTCGCAACTCCTCCGAAACTGCGACCTCTCGGATGTCCTCAAGGGATGACACAATCGTGGCTGTCGGAGACTGGTTAGAAGGACGAGAGTTAGCAGTTCTCTACGATCGATATCCCTTCATCGACCGCAAAAAACGTGCGCTCACAAAAATTCGCGAAGACGCAATAGAACATTCTCAGGAATTGAAAACTGAGGCCGAGTCAGAACTCGAACATCAGTTTGGCGATTTCTACTACCTTCATTTCCATGCGAACGATCGTTCCTGCAAACTCTCGTTTTATGGCAAGAATGAACGACCCGATGCGAAGTTTTCTTGGGATGAATGTCAGCTATTCCAATTCCAACCTACAGACAACAGGCGATTCGCTACGGTATTGAAAAGGTGGATTTGCGATAGCGCAATGCCAAGCGAGTTGCGAACAGAATTTCCCTGGCTCAACATCGGCGAACTCGCAGACTATTACGAACGTGGCAATCCCATAGAAGGCGAGTTCATTCGGAGTTGGGACCGTATGGAGGAGTTCTATAAGCCAGACAGGTGGCGGTTTTCGACTGCTGTGCTGTCTATGATAAAGGAGCTGCGCGAGGCGGGCTATGATCGACAGCTGCGGGCGGGGCAATCACTGTCCTCGCTAGGACTTTCACGGTCCCGCCGCCACGGACTCACGAATAGGCAAGCCTGCATCTGGTTCCAATTCCGCAACTCGACCATGACCGTCAGCGCGGAGTTCGCACAGCTGACACTGGAAGAACATCCAATCCAGTTCACACACAAGTTAAGAGCCTTACTTGATTCGCTTGTTCAATTTGACATTGAATAGCCCGCCAAGGACAACCTGTGTCACGGTTCAACAGGCTCCGACCTCAGGAAGACGCCGTTCGAACCAAAAACACCCAGGCTATCAACCTGGGTGTTTGAAAGTCGTCCGTCTCATAAGGTCGGGGACTTGTTTAAGTCGGGCGGGATCCTCTGGGTGAGCAGATCACTTGGGTGTGGGGAGTTCCCGCTCAACCTTTGTGGGCTCCGCCAAGGTGTTGCGCTTCCCCTGGCTGTCCCAGTAGGGCGCAGAACATGGACGATTCACGTATTGACCTCGACCGCGTACGGTCTTCAACTCGTCATTCTCCCAGACCACCAAACCTCGTGAGATAGTGATCGCGGCGTTGCCGGTGACCTCCATACCCTCGTAGATGTTGAAGTCGATGTTTTGGTGATGCGTTTTTACCGAGATCGTACGAGTCTTGTTTGGATCCCAGACCACAATATCGGCGTCAGCCCCAGCGACAAGCGCGCCTTTCTTCGGGAAGATATTGAAGATCTTCGCGGTGTTCGAAGAGGTCACCGCGACGAACTCGGCAGGAGTCAGTTTGCCGGTGCGCACACCATGGTGCCAAAGGATACTCATCCGGTCTTCGACCCCACCGGTGCCGTTCGGGATCAAGCGGAAGTCCTCAAGGCCAGCCTGTTTTTGCGGTGTGCAAAAACAGCAGTGGTCGGTGGCTGTGGTTTGCAACATGCCAGACTGGAGACCGCGCCACAGGGCTTCCTGGTGTTCTTTAGACCGGAAGGGCGGACTCATGACGTAGTGCGCGGCGGCGTTCCAATCGGGGTTGCGATACACGCTGTCGTCGATGACCAGGTGCTGGGCGAGCACCTCAGCGAAGACTCGCTGGCCTTCAAGGCGAGCCCGGGTGACCGCCTCAAGGGCGTCAATGCAGCTGGTATGGACGAGATAGACTGGCACTCCAAGCACTTCAGCGATGCGGATCGCACGGTTGGCCGCTTCTCCTTCAACCTCCGGAGGTCGAGAGAGCGGGTGGCCTTCAGGTCCAGTGATTCCCTTGTTAAAGATGTCCTGCTGGAGGACATAGACCAGCTCACCGTTCTCGGCGTGGATGGTGCAGAGCGCGCCCAATTCCTTCGCGGTCTTGAAGCTGTTGACGAGGGTCTCGTCATCGCACATGATCGCATTCTTATAGGCCATGAAGGGCTTGAAGCTGTTGACCCCGTGTTCTTTAGAAAGCTTGATCATGTCTTCACGGACGGAATCGGCCCACCATGTCACGGCGACGTGGAAGCTATAGTCGCAGGCTGCTTTCTCAGACCAGCCCCGCCACTTATGGAAAGCATCGATCAAGGACTCTTGGGGGCTTGGAATCACAAAGTCAATGCACATTGTGGTGCCGCCAGCGGCCGCCGCTGAGGTTCCTGTGAAGAAGTCCTCCGATGCGACCGTGCCCATGAACGGAAGCTCCATGTGTGTGTGGGGGTCGATGCCACCAGGAATCACATAGCTTCCACCGGCATCAATGACGCGGGCGCCAGCAGGGGCCTCCAGATCGGGGCCGACCTGTGCGATGGTTTCACCGTTTACCAGCACGTCGTGGCGGAACTCGCCTTCGGCGGTCACGACGGTGCCACCACGGATTAGTATTGAATCTGACATAGGGGCCTCCTCTTTGCTCCTCGATGCCGACACGATGGACATTCATGTTTGGTCCCTCAATGCAGGACCGTGCCGTCATCACATCCCAAGACTTTCCCGAGCGGATTCTTGGGTCGCCCTATAATAATGTTATCGCCATCAATGAGAAAGGGTGTGGTGAACTGTTTATCAAACCCCGATAAGGGGAAGAGTCGAATCACAACCAACCAGATCATTGTGTCCAGCTGGTCAGATTGTGATTCAAGGTTCAGATAGCGAATACAGAAGTTGTCCGCTTTAGAGGCTCTTTGACCTATTCGACAGCCCTGAGTGAATCACTTCGCGACATCTGCTTTGTATTCCTCGAACACCTCCCTCATTAACTGGATATCGTGTTCAAAGCTTTCCGGAAGCAAGGGTCCAAAACTGAATCGGAACATATTCATATACGGGCTTAGATAGCCTGAATCCTTAGAATGCGGCCGGCCCATATCGCAATCTCGTCCCGCGAGAATCGCTGCTCCCCGTTTAAACAAGCGCCGATTGAAGTCGTCGCAGTTCAAGCCCTCGGGCAACTGTAACCAGTGATAGAAGCCGCCCTTACCAGTGAACACTTTGAGACCCATGGCCTCAAAGGCCTCGCCGTAGCGCTGACGCTGCCAATCGTAGTGATCCTCGATGGCCTGACGTTGCTGAGTCGCACGATTGGGCTCAAGGAGCTTCACAGCGTAGTGCTGGCTAAGATGGGAGACTCCGCCCATGCCAAAGGAGCTAAAATTTGCGAGCTTTTCAATATTGGTTTTGGAGGCGATAATCCAGCCAATGCGAATGCCGGGGCTTTGAAAACCCTTGGTACACGCGCCCGACAGGAACACGTTGGAATCGTCGAGCTTCTTGACATACTGCAAGCCGCTGACTGCGGGAGAGTGAAACATCTCGTAGGCTTCGTCGAGCAAGATACCGTTTTTGGATTGCTCGGCCAATTCCATAAGATCCTTCAACTCTTCTCCTGAGCGAGTATGCCCTGTGGGGTTGCTAGGATTGGAGATGACAGGAAAGAGATTGGTTTTGTAGTTGAGACCGTCGCGATCAAAGTACTCGGCGTTGCTAGGATGGAAATTGTTCTCCGGAGACATCGCGACGGTTTTCCAATCGCACTTGGTTTGGGTCAGGATGTCCAGGTAGGCCGGCCATTCGACATTTCCAATGCGGACTTGAATGTCTTGTTTTAGGAAGGCCAACAAAGTGTATATCCCCGGCCGACCTCCCGCGCAGATCATCACATTCTGAGGGGTGATGCTCGAACCGTAGTGGGTGTTGTAGTAATTCGCGACCGCTTCCCGCAACAACGGGTGACCCCAAGCCTTGGGATAGAAACGATCTTCTGAAGTCACGCCGACCGACGAAGGAAGCTCGGGCCCATTAAATTTCTCCAAGCGGGTCGTGAGGGGAAATCCCTGGGACCAGGGGTGTGTTCCCTCCGTGCCTATGAACTGGCCGAAGGTGTCCTTAAAGGCGTAGAGCGTCTCATAGATGCCCATTGGCGGAATGTTGTCGATCAAAAATGAGGATCTATTCTCAGGGCTTTGGCTCATGGCTCTTCCAATATTTGAATGCAGCGCGAACGGAGGAAGGATAACTGATGGGCGATGTACGGAGAAGCGTCTTTTGCTCCCCTAAGTGGCCGACGACAAAACTTGCGACCACGAATAGTCATTCGAATTCAATTGCGTGACGTAACAAGAACCATTTCAGAACTGACTCATAAGCCAGAAGACGGCTTCCATGAGAGCCCCAAGCCCCAACCAAGGGACGAAAAAATCAAGTCTAATGAACCCATTCATGCGCGCCCATTTGCCCTTATAGTGCCATGCGCGGGTGCCATTACAGCCGTAAAAAAGCAGCGCGCCCCAGATGATTTCGATGAGCCAGATCACGACAGGAAAAAGCAAAATTCGAAAGCTCAAGTCGGTGTAGAAATCGGAGCTTGGATGACCGTATATGTAGAGCGGTTCGAGGCCATAGAGTCCACCCAATATGGACCCGGGTACCATAGCCCAAGTCGTGTGCCCCTTGAGGTCAGGGGCGAACCGGAGACCACCATCTTCCCGTTCTTTGAAAAGACTGGTCCATACAGTCTCTACTAGGGCGAAACCAAGGCCATAAAAAAGACCTCGGACGAGATGGCTGGCAAAGACGCCGTCACTGGGAAAGCTCACTCTAAACTCCGTTTTCTTGTTTGGTCGCCTAGAGCAGAACTCCGAGTTGCTTGAAAATATTGACCGACTGAATCAAAGCAAATTCCAGAAAAGATAATCCGTCCCAAGTGTTCCCACAGTCCATTGATGCCCCGGCAAGTTATCATACCGCCCTTCGACATTTCTTTCCTCTAAATAGAAGGGAGTGATTCGACGAGCTTCGGCTTCTAATACTTGCTTTCCTTATTATCCGGCAATTCCCCGAATGAACACGCGCAGCTGTTAGCCTTAGCGATCATTGTCCGAAAAATCGTTACGCTCTTACTCTCCACCACTGAAAGTGGGGGGGATAGCAATTCCAATTCAGCCCCCCCAAAATAGTCCGAAAAATCGTTACGCTCTTACTCTCCACCACTGAAAGTG
>JARGOJ010001277.1 GCA_029210225.1 Planctomycetota bacterium | reverse complement strand
AGCGCTTCTGGCAAGCCCTCTTGCTGCTCTGAAATCGACGGCGCCTCTTTGAGCAGCACCGCGCTCGCTAAGGCAATCGGATTGTCTCCAGTGAAGGGCAAGGTCCCTCCGGTCAAGAGCTGGTAGCTCATCACTGCAAAAGCCCAAAGGTCGACCCCTGGGCCGACTTCCAATCCTTGAAGTTGCTCCGGCGCCATAAACGACGGTGTTCCCTTCACCATTCCTGTCTGCGTCAATGACTCAAGAGATCCACCCCTCGCGAGTCCAAAGTCGGCCAATAAAGGACAACGATCATGCTCCCGCACCATGATGTTCGCGGGCTTCAAGTCTCTGTGAATCAATCCCTGTTGGTGAATGTAATCGAGAGCCTCCGCGACAGGCAATAAGAATGGAATCAATTGTTCCAGAGTCCAAGGCTGCTCAATAAAGCGATCGAGAGATTGACCTCTTACGTAATCGAAGAGAATGTAGGGCGTGTCTGAATTCAATTTTAAAGAGTGAACCGCGACAACGTTAGGATGTTTAATCGCAGCCGTGGCCTGGGCCTCGCGCTCGAAGTGAGCTAGGTCTAGGAGGTCTATGGTCTCTTTGAGCATGACCTTCAGGGCATACTCTCTGTGCTCTCGCTGAACACGATAGACCGCGCCCATGCCTCCATGGCCAAGGACTTCAACAATCTGATAGCCATCAATGAATTGCCCAGGTTGAGAGAGCTTGAATTGCTCGGATTGATTCTTCTCAAGACTGTTCGTCATAGTCGAGCGCCAACATTAAAATGGTTGCGTGACAGAGCTTGCTTAGTAGACATCTCAACATCCCAGCGATTTATGTTTACTAGAAGAGTAGAAGTCCACATAGTCTCCAAGTTCATTTTTGCATCTTCTGAATTTCGCTGGAAATTTCCTTCAAGAGATCGACCGACCGCTTGACCTCTTCAGCGCCATTCTCTTTTATTCGCTCTTTTGCAGAGCGCAATATTTTCAAAACTTCTGAATACTCACGAAGATCCTTCCTTGGCTTTATCGTTAGAAAGAAATTGAGGAAGAGAAAATGGTGATATCGAGTTCTAACAGCCTTCTTCAGTAAGCCTAAGCCTCGTTCCACATCTTCCAATTCTCCATAGAGTATCGCTTCCAAATAGCACATTTCATTGATTTTCTTTCCGTAGTTCACCAGATCAAAGGTCACCTTCTCCTTGCGGAATGGGACGACTTCTCCCTCCGCACGTCTTCGGGCGGTGTTTTTCCATTTTTCAAGGTGCCTGCGACGTTCCGCCAGCAAACTCACAACCTTGTCTTTGACCGACGCCATTGGTCGACCAACGGTCTCAAACTCAAGAATAAAACCAAGGAGGCTTTGAGGATTAGGATGGTCCCTGAGAACGCTCTCTAACATTTTAACTCCCCGTTCCCTCAATTGCTCCGGACTCGGCTCCGCTTTCAACTCAAGCTTATGACGCCAAAGCCTGCAAAGCCGCTCTGTTGCCAGCGCGTGGTGTTGAGCGCCTAAGTTCCCTGACTGCAAGCTGTAAAGGAGATCGGACTCCTGTCTCTCCAATTGTTTCCATAAGGACCGCCCAGCGTTGACAAAGTCCGGCGCTTGAGTCTTGCGCAGTTTTTTCTTGAGCTCTGACAGCTCCGTCGTCAACGCAGGATCCTCTCTGGGACAGCCGCGCCAAAATCGAAGGAATGGGTCGTTTTCATTAGATTTGGTATAAGCCTCGAAAAACTCCAATCCTTTGTAGTGACTCAGTCTCTCCGAGGTTCCAGCTTCGAGAAAGAGTCCATATCGACTAAAAAGAAGCAACAGCTTCCATTCCGCTTCAGCACTGGAGTGTATATTTTTCAAAGCCGGTTCTATCGCGCTTCTCAACACTTGTCCTTGGGGAGTCACCGGGAAGCTGCTTGGGAGTGTCGCCTTGGGATCGAGTTCGTGAAGTAACAGTGAATAGAGTAAGGCCTTCGGTCCGCTCTTATTCGTCCCTAACTCAGCAGAGAGAAGAGCGCGAAGGAGAGAGGGAGTCAGTGGCCAGGGGTCTAATTCAGGAACAAAGGGTCGCTTCCTAAAATACTCATTGTATCCGTCGACGAGTAACTGCTGGTCTCCAGAGCTTTCTCGCCTCTGCCATTCCCGCCGAATGTCATCTTTGATGAGCCTCCACTGAGCGTGCTCTACAGTTCTATTCTTCGGCGGGTAGTCTTCATTC
>JARGOJ010001276.1 GCA_029210225.1 Planctomycetota bacterium | reverse complement strand
CTCCCTCAAATGCGCTCACTCCTTGAGTATCACGCGTTCCAGGCACTGGCGTATTCCCATCGACCCAAATCTTCCAAGGCAGCATATGTCGCTCGCCATAGGGGGATACATTCGTTCGACGAGCCAGCTTACTTTTGAGGAAGGTCTTCACGTGATCGACCAAATTTCCCGGGCGACTGTCTAGGTGGCGAGTCAATTGATAAGCTCTCTGAGTATTTACGTATTCGTCAGCGAGGCCGCTCATCATATGGCCCAGCTCGTGAATAGCGGTAAACTCAAACCAGCCATGAGTTGTGACAAAGCCATAAGTTCCGTAGGCGGTCCCGCCTTTTTTTGTCGCATTGCAAATGACTAAAATACGATCGGCTTCGGGAGCAAAATATTGGGCATCAGTGAGGATCTTTGCGCTATTGGCAGCGCGCATAACCGTTCCACCCACCCGATAGGTCTGATAGTTCGTATGACTTCGTTGGCTCAATCCATTCGAGCGCGCGGCGCGAAAACCAGTGTGCACATTCATGAGCGCTAAATAACGGTCGAAAGGCTTGTGAGTTTTCATGGTGTTTAAAATTGATCGAGCGTGCTTATTGAACAGCGCCTCTTGATTCGCAGAGTAGCCCTCCGCGAGCAGCACCAAGTCCATTCGGTCTCCGGAAGGACCGGACTTATGAATGGTCGTTGCATAGGCAAGACAAGGTGTAAAAAGCACGATGAGAAAAATCAGTCGGGACACGGTCATGCCTCAGAATCTGGAGCCAATGAATATCACTGATAAAACGCTAAACGAGACCCGTCTGGATTCCCAGGAAATTCTGCGAAACTTGAGTGTCTCATTTGCCGTAAAACCCTGAACGACTTCATCTTTGGGGCCTTGGAGAGCCTAAAAATTCAGAGAGGATATTTTTTGCGATTCGGTGACACTTGACGAACAGAAAATGAAGGGTGATCTGAGCCTCTGCCGAAGCTTGAGACGCTTCTTCAGGCCGATACCCTTGGCGAATCCATTCCCAGATATCGAATGCCGGTGAGATTCTCCGACAGCGTCCAGAGGCGAGAGGAGATTTGGGGATCTCGGGAGAGCTTCGACGACCCGACTCTCCTCGGATAGCCTCGCTGTTGCCGAAAGCCATCGGGACCGAAGTAGTCGCCGCTCTCTACTCCAGGATCTCCAAGGGCCCGCAAAGTCGGCAACGCTCCCATATCGGCGGATTGAATAAAGCATTGCACGAGGGGCATAGCCCAGCGAACGAAAAAGTAAGTCTCCAGATAACGAGACAAGTTCGTCGCCGCTAAACCAGGATGAGCCGTGACGGCCATCACATTGGATCCGCGCTCGGCCAACCTCTTCTTCAGCTCAAAGGTGAAAAGCAGATTAGCGAGCTTTGACCGCCCATAGGCTTTGGTTCTAGAGTAGCCAACCCCGCCTTCAAACATCGGGTTTTCAAAATTCATATCGCCGAAGCGATGAGCGAGGCTGCTAATGTTGACAATACGAGCGCTCGGCGCGGCCTCTAAAACAGGAAGCAACAAGCCAGTCAGCGCGAAGTGTCCTAGATGATTGACACCAAATTGACTTTCGAATCCATCCTCCGTCAACTCATACGGCGGCATCATTATTCCAGCGTTGTTAACGAGGACATCCAGAGATTTATAGTCGGCGATGAAGCGCTTGGCGAAGTCACGGATTGATTTTTGGCGACTCAGGTCGAGCGCCATCGTTGTCACAGAAGCCTTTGGCAAGAGCTGGCGAATTTTTTGAGCCGCCTCGTCTGCCTTCCCCAGGTTCCGACACGCTAAAACAAGCTCCGCGCCTTTTTCTGCGCAAACGCGAGCGGTGTCAAAACCGATTCCACTGTTTCCCCCGGTGATCACGATCCTCTTGTTTTTTAAGGATGGTAAATCTTGAAGTGTCCAAGCCAAGGGCGGCTCCATTTCCTTTGAGTTCTCTGTATGACGGTCACAGTGTAACCCTCTGATTTTTCTCGTCTAGAGCGAATGTCCGAATCTTCGCTAGAGCAATATCAACGCAATTCCGGAACGATAAAACTGGGGCCAGCGCCTCCAACTCATAGGACCCGTCTCATTCCAAGCAATGAAAAGAGGACAAAAAGCAGATTGAAGCCTAACAATGCGAGGATGTTTCGACCCACCGAAGCATAATTCATAGTGTCAACGAGGCGCCCGTCTTTCAACAAGGTCTCCAAGTC
>JARGOJ010000168.1 GCA_029210225.1 Planctomycetota bacterium | reverse complement strand
CGTCGAAAAAGACTGAAAACCAGTCAATTGTCCGATGTTTTTGGAATTGATCTCAATATGGGATCTCCCGGCTTAACTCCCAAAAAACCTGCCTCAAAAACCAAAAAGCCCGCCAAGAAAAAGCAGCCAAAAGTCGAAGAGTCAAGTCCACCGGACAAGGTCATTCAAATTTTCACAGTCGCCCATCTCCTCGACAGCCCCGTGCCTGTGAAACGGGCCATCTACACACTCTCGGACGGACGATGGCGACGGGTCAAGGACCTCACCAATTCATTAAAAAGGCGGGTCAGCGCAAAGACCCTCAGCCGACGCCATAAAGTCTGGTTCTATCAGCTGAGCAACAAGGACGACCCCAGCTATTGGCTCCGATACGCTCAGGAACAACACGACGCAGAATGACTTCCTGACAACAATCCGACCCATTGACAAATAAATAGACGCCGAACAGATTCAATGCCTGCCCGGCGTCTTCTCAATTTTTGATTCATGATCCTGCCTAAAAGGCTTGTGATCACTTATTGATATTAATGTTCACTTGAGCTGCTGGCCCCTGGATTTTCTCACCGATCATGGCGCCAACAAGGGCGATCATGAATGAGAAAATCGCCGAGCAACCGAGGCAGGCAACTCCTCCCTCCCCGACCCCCCCAAGGAAGTCCCAGCTCGTAATGACAATGGTGGCTCCGATCGCCGCTAAAGCTGGCTCCATGATAGTGTTTCCTGGCGATTTCCAACCAACGATCAGGCCGCCAAGGAAGAAGGCAAAAGGCGCGAAGACCATATAGGCGATTCCAATGCCAATTCCAGCGCCAAACACAGTCCCAACATCTCCCAAGCCCTCCGAGAGTTTCTCGCTAACAATCTCCTTAACATGCTCGTTGGCTTTCCGAAGCTCCTCTTCAGCGTTCTCCCTCCTTAGCGTTAAGCTGCTGGCGAGCTTCTCATCGCCGTCTTTCTGCTTTGCTTCTTCTGCGGTGAGCTTTGTCTTGGCCCGCAACACAGATAATCGCTGATTGACCTTGAAGACTTCATCGCTCACTTTATTGAGTTTAGACTGAGCGTCTTCAACTTTCTTGTTTGCTTTCTCCATTCGAGGATCCGGCTTTGGGTTGGTCCCATTGTCATCGGACTTCGTGATCTTATTCACGCGGTGTTTCGCGAATTCAATGTAGAGCTGAACTCCGCCTCGCAAACAGACCATGATCGCAAAGCCAATCAACAACCACTTCATATCGAACTGCGGCTTTGGCCGCTTTGGTTCGTAGAACTCTTCTTCTTCTTGACCCATACATCGAACTCCTGAACGCGACTAAATTTGGAGGAAACACCACAATCACAACATTATCTCAGAGTCCCAAGGATCAATGCAAGGGAATAGGAGCAAATACTCTATGGGCAAAAGCAAGCGCTGCTTAAGAGCCCTTTAGAAAGCCTTTTAGGGGCGTTTTCAGCAGCTGTTCAGCCAAGAATTTGTGCCCCGTTGGATTGAGGTGTTGATCGAGGGGAAAATAGAGCTTTATCGGCTCTTTGCTTCGAGCCAATAGCTCGGTCGCGTCCACAAAGAGCAACGAATTCTCACGGCAAAGCGATTGCAATAAAGCTCTGTGAGGGTTGGACGAACGCATTTCCCGAGCCTTCGCGTTGTCAACAAAGACCAGGGGGTGAGGAATGTACAAAAACGCCAGATCCTTCTTCGCGTCCTTCACCTCCTTGATCAACTGCGCGAGCACCGTCTTCTCTCGATTGAGGGCTTCTTTCCAAGCATCGCGACGCTCTGGGAAGTAAAAACCGAAGCTCTGATAAAAGCCTTCGCCGGGCTTGTCAATGATCTTCGCCAGGTCATAAGCGTCCTTATCAATCTTTGGAAAGCTAAGCTCTCGCCCGGGCTTGATGAAGTGGTGCCCGGCCCCGTCCCCGCGCAGCGATCGGCGCAGCTTCCTAAAGCCGCGACGGAGCGCCAGGTTATTAAAGAAGGCGCTCGCGTCTTGAATGATTCCTGTCTCGCTATACCTCTCGGTCAAGCCGACCATGGCCCCGTCTTTGTCATAGGTAAAGCGCCGAGCGAAGTCGCCGACTTCCTTCGGGTCATTATCGAAGAATTGCACGAGGTAAGCATCCGGGTCGAATTCCTTAGAGAATCGCCGACTCTGGGCTAGGTAGAACAAGGGATTGTTCCCGCTCCGCGACGTGTTCCAAAGCTCAAAGCCCTTCAGCTCCGTCTCTAGCACATGACCATAGACCTCATTCTGAGGAATCCCCCAACCGACAGAGAAGGAATCACCGAGCAACAAGACCCGACGCGTCTTGGCGTCTTTCGCTTTACTCCGAGGACGATCCCGGAAGCCGAACTCATTGATGGTGTAGGTCACTCGAAACTCTGGAGTGCAGTGATCTCCCAGTCCGCCAGGAACAAAGGGCTGAAAGATGCCCCCTTCTTTCATGCGGTGACGAAGGACCACTTCTTTATCGAGAACTCGCAGGGAGAGCTCGGCGATGATCAAGGAGATAAATAGGATCCCCGAGAGCATGATGACCTTGGCCTTCAACGACAGCTGCGACCGGCGCTCTGTTTCCTCAGACGCCCCTTGGTCCCCGCTCTTCTCCTCACCACCATCATTGGGGGTCCTCGCTTCGTTCATCATTTGCCCTTCTGAGCCTGATCTTCTGTCATGGGTATCACCAACTTTACGGGATCTAATTCAATGAGGACAATGTTCTTTTCGCCTTCATTGAAGGTCCAATGACCAGCTAAAATGATTGCCCAGAAGAATTTGAAAGGGTGTTTCAAAAAACGACCGCGTTACTGGACAATAAAGAGGCGAGCCCCGTGTATCACAGTCCCCCTCTTCATACCACTGACCTTCAAGCTGCGGTCTTCTTCTGACGCCAACTTATCGTATCTAAGAAAATACGTTGTCCTCATTCGCCCGGCAATTGGTCGAATAGAAAGCGAACCTTGAGCACCACTGACAAGCATGTCTGACACTTTAAATGCTTCGATGTCTAATTCAAGCCAAATCTCGCGCCCTTCCTTGAATGCGTCGACCGTTAACTCAATGAATTCCTTTTGGACAGTCAGCTTCGGGGCAGCACCCATCTCGACAGTGGATCGAGACAGTAATCTTGACTGCCCCAGGGAATCAATGAATCGGGCAACTTCAGCACCTAAGATAACACTGCCCTCTCTTGATAGGTGGCTATCTGTCACGTACCAGGGGTGTTTACCATTCTGAACCGCTTTGGAGAGCACCTGAGAGCCATCCAGGAACGGCAATTCAAGGTCTTTCGCGATCTCTTTCGCCAATTTTGCTGGTTCGTTGTAGTGCTTCTTGAACCCCAAAAGATTGCTAGGTAGGACCCCCAGAAGCCGTAACTGCTCCTGCTCATTCAGCTCTTTTTGAATAAAGGGAAGATAAACGCTCTCTTTGGAAGGAATCGCGACGATGACGGTCTTGATCCCCTCCAGGGCACAACGACCGCGGATTTGGGTGATGGCCTGGATGATATGGCGCCTGTATTTTTCACGAAAAGGGCTGTAGAGGATCGGGAGGCTGTGAGGAGACGGCAAGAAATGATGCTTCGTTGCCCCAAGTTGGATGACTGTGGGAATCGAACGCGTTTTCTGGGGTGTAATTTTGTCAAAGAGCCACCATGGTCTGAGATCCTTCACGACTCCTCTGGCGGTCTTCACTCGATCAATAGCGATGACACCAAAGCGCCCGAATGGGCTCTCTAAGAGGGATAGGGGAACCCCGTATTTCTTTTCCCAGTATATTTGGAGACGAAGCGTCGATTTGGGCATGGTTGGAACATCACCCGCGTAAAAGATCCTCTCGACACGGTTTCGGGCGTTAAATAACCCAATAACCACAAGCTTAGGTTTTTTAGGCAGAACAAAGGCTTCGAGACTTTCCCTCCAGTAACCAGGTCCGAGACCGGGAACTCCGAAATTGCCCGTCGACACATTTAACGCCGCTTCAATGTCCTGAGGCCAGCTGTGCGCTGTTTGAGAGTCTCCCAAACAGGCGATCGTGTAACTATCTCGCCCCGGCTTGTTGGGAAAACCAAGCTCATCATAGACCCTGTCTAAAACAACAGGAGCTGGTTCATAAACATTCTCCGCCAGGAGTTGTTGGTTCCAAAGATCTCCTCGCCAACGTTCAACAGTCTTTTGCTCCTTCGTCAGAGCCTGGCTCGCGAGATGGTAAACACGCCCACGGTATGTGCGGTCACCTACAGTCTTCGTGTCGTGGAACTTCGCCATAACTCGGAAGTCCATTGGGGCGAATGGAGTGAGTACATGACTGAACACAGCCATCAATATTAGTAGGGCCACGAAATAGAGCAGATCTCTTAATTTGGCTGACATATTCAGAATTCAAAGTAAATAAATTTGCGGGTTCCCGGTGGGACATAAACAATCATAAAGAGAACGAGGCCGATGAAAAATGGAATGGATGCCCAAGTCTTGCTTCCCTCGCTATGAGAGAGGTAGAGCCTCAGCAGCGAGTATACCATGCAGGTTTGGATGAACGGAGTATAGATCAACGCGGGCGAAACAGAGAATGAGAGGTCATTGAACAAGAACATAGTTTTGACCATTGCAATCGCGTCTTCGAAACCTGGAACCCTAAAGAAAACCCAGGTGATACAGACCAAATGGAAAGTCAAAAAGATTGAGCCCCAACGGCGCCAACCGCTAACATTCTCAGGGGACTTATAATCTTCCCCTCGCCGCTCCATAAAGAACTTATGCACGGCCAGATAAGTTCCGTGTAAACCGCCCCAAATCACAAAGTTCCAACCGGCTCCATGCCAAAGCCCCCCAAGCAGCATGGTGATCATTAAATTTCGATAAGTCTTTAACCGAGACACTCGGTTGCCGCCCAGAGATATGTAAAGGTAATCTCGCAACCACGTCGACAGTGTCATGTGCCAACGTCGCCAAAAATCAGTGATATTCGTTGCGAGGTAAGGCAGATTGAAATTCTCCGGTATATCGAAGCCTAGTAATGCTCCGAGCCCACGAGCAATGTCGGAATACCCTGAGAAATCGAAGTAAATTTGTAATGCAAAGCAGTAAATTGAGATCCACGCTTCGGCGAAGGTCAATGCTTGCGGATCGACCATATGGGCGTCAACAGCGATGGCCAGATAGTCAGCGAGGAAGACCTTCTTGAAGAAACCAATGAGAAGTAATTGAGCGCCCCATTTGAGTTGAACAGCATTCGCTTTGGGCATGGGGTCGAATTGAGGTAAAAACTCCGTGGCCCGAACAATTGGACCGGCAATTAACTGGGGAAAGAAGCTGACATAGAGCGCAAAGTCAAAGAACCGATTGCTCGCGGCCAGTTTTCCCCGATAAACATCAATGGTGTAACTCATCGTCTGAAACGTATAAAAAGAAATACCAAGAGGCAGGATGAGCGCATCAACATTAAATGAATGATCGAGCCCGATCAGCTGGAGGTTCTCTACAAAGAACGCGGCATACTTGAAATAGCCGAGCAGCGAGAGATTGCTTACTAGACTAATGAGCAATAAGCCGAGCCGACGCTTCTTCTCCGTCTCAATCATAAGTCGCTTCGCAACACTAAAATCAACGATAGTGCTGAAGATTAGAAGTATGATAAAAGGCGGGTTCCAGCTGAGATAGAAGTAGTAGCTGGCAAGGAGAAGGAGAGGACGGCGTGCCTTGACGTTGAGTCCCCAATAGAGCGCTAATACGATGGGGAAGAAGATCAGAAATTCAATGGAGGAAAATAACATCGCTTGCCAGTGTTCAAATTTTGGCTGATTATAAAATGCATCTTAGGAGTTGCAAGTTGCAACCCTCTTTTCACCAGAGCAGGCCTATCAATTCACTTAAAACGGTGAAATAGCGCTCGATTAATCCGTTCTGCGAGAGCAATAACTTAGAGACGAGTGATTCTCTGTGTCCTAAAACACGCCCTGCCACGTTCTCGCGAAGCGTCACACGATTACGATGCCCTCGTCTGATTCATCATTTGCCCTTCTGAGCCTGATCTTCTGTCATGGGGATCACCGATTTAACGTGGCCCGATTCTATTAAGACAACGACCTTTTGGCCTTTGTCAAAGGTCCCCCAACGACTCTCGCCGAGCTGCTTCACATATTCTCGCCCCTCTTTGTTGCGAACTTTAATGCTGAAGACCCCGTTTTTACTCTTCACTCGCTTCTGGCCAAGCTCCACCTCAAGCGCTTTCCCAGACCGAATCTTGTAGGGAGAGAGGTCCGGCCACTTCGGGCTCTTCCCCGACCCCGCGTTCTTCAAGGTCTTAAATGGGAACCAGCGATTCACTTTGTATTTGTAGTAGGTCTTGTAAATAGGCACGTTTCGATAGACGGGATGGCGCTCGGCCACCCTTCGATACTTCGTCACATAGCGGGGCACCTGGCGTGTTTTACGCACGGTCTTGTAAACGGGAACGTTCTTGTAGCGTGGGATCTTCTTAAACCGGCCATTCCCCAGGTTCTTTGTGGTCGTCCCGGATCTGACCCGCTTAGTTCCGCTTCGAACCTTCTCCGTATAGCTCTCTGTCGTCGATCCCTGGCGAACCTGGTAGCTCTCCTGACGATAGCGGGTGTCGTAGTGATCGATGACCTGGTCGTTGTGGTGAAGCTTTCTCTCGCTTGAGACTTCAAAAGCTCCAGAGGGCTTCGACCAGCCCCCCTCAGAAACCGTCCTAAACTCCTCAAGCTCCGTCTTCAGCGACCAGGTGTGCTCAACAACAGTCACTTCTTTGCGAGTTTCACCGGGCAAGAAGACCGTCATCACACAGCACATGAGGAAGATGCCCATGACACCGAGCACCATCAAAGTCATGATCGACTTGATACAGCCACCACCACTTTTTGCCTCGGCCTGACCGTCATCACCATCCTCGTCATTGACTTTCTTAGCCTTACCATGACGCGCTTCTTCGGTGTTTTGGGGAATCTCATCGAGGGAGTTATAAGTCTCGGTGCTCTGCTTCGGGGACTCGCCTTCCTCACCCCCGCCACAGTTTGTGCAGGTCTCAACGGAGGCGGCCATCCAGCTATCACAGTATTCACAGCGCCAATCAGCCCCGGCTTCGGCCGCCGCGACTCCTGCTTGGTCAGAGATGACCTCGGCGTTTTCAGGGTCGGGCAGGTAGAACTTCACATCCTCTGGGCGATCCGAGCCGCAATTCTCACACTCATAGACATCACCCCGGATTTTCTTTGTGTCGCAGGAGGTGCAATCCCAATACGCCAGCACGATCTCGGCCTCGTCTTCCGCGAGGTATTCTTCTCCATCTGCATGTTCGTCGCTCATCGTCACGATCCCAACCGTTTTAAAACACAAAGAACCGCTCTGGTTTTAACGAATTTTCCAAAGCGGTTCATGATCTCTTCAACGACTTTTTTGTCCCGGGGGTGCTGGGGCTTAGCCCTGATAGGAGGAGTATTCCCCCAAGCTGGCTGCGCTACAAAGCTGGGCCCGTTTCAAAAGCGTCTCTTGGGCTTCTTCAATTTTGTCTTTCTGGCCTCGCCAACATTGCAAGGCGTCCGACTGTAATGCGCGTCCGTAAGAGAAGCTCAAGCTCCAAGGCAAGGGCCCGCGTTTGTTCATCTCACTGAGGTGCGCGGTGGCGTCTTTGGGGCTTTGTCCTCCTGAGAGAAACGCAATGGCCGGGACAGCCGCCGGGACATGGCGCCTAAAGCAACGCAAGGTCGCGTTCGCGACGTCTTCCACGGATGCTTGCTCGGCGCACCCCGTCCCTGAGATCACCATGTTCGGCTTGAGGACGATGCCTTCCAGGGCGACTTTTTGATCTTTCAAGGCGATGAAGAGAGCCTTCAGGGCTCGCGAAGTCACGGCTTCGCAGCGCTCCAGGCTATGATCGCCGTCCATGAGGGTTTCCGGCTCAACAATGGGGACGATCCCTGCTTCCTGACAGAGCGCCGCGTACCGCGCCAAGCTATGTGCATTGGCGTTGATGCATGCGTCTGTGGGAATTCCCGCGCCAATAGTGATGACCGCTCTCCACTTCGCGAAGCGCGCCCCCATAATTCGGTATTCAGGAAGACGCTCTCTCAGGCCATCCAAGCCCTCAGTCACTTTCTCCCCTGGGGAGAGAGCAAGATCTTTGGCCCCAGTGTCAACTTTAATGCCAGGGTAAATGCCCTTGTCTTGGAGAATCTTAACGAGAGGCTCACCATCGGCGGTTTTCTGCCAAATGGTCTCGTCGTAGAGGATGACCCCGCTAATGTATTGTTCAAGGCCCTTGGTGCGGAACAGCAACTCACGATATTCGCGGCGATTCTCTTCTGTTTCGACGACGTCGACAGACTTAAGGCGCTTGTTGGCCGTTCCATTGCTCTCGTCCGCTGCTAAAATCCCTTTGCCATCGGCGACGAGGAAACGTGCGACCGCGTTCAGTTCTTCTCGGTTCATGACCACCCACTCCCATTCCAAAGCAACAAACAGAGGCCGCTTCTTATTCGTTGACATCATCAATAATCAAAGAGCCGATATGGTGGGCCGCTTTTCCACAAATGCTAGCAAAAAACAGGGAAAGAACAGCCTTATCCAGCAATTGTCGACATGCCTCTCTCAATCAATACGTCTCAAAGACCCGGAACATGGTTGATATTTCTTATAGAGGCCGGAGAATGTTCCGATCATCATTTTTCAGAAAGAAAATGGAGCCGAATCAAAATGGCCGACGGCGATGCCGGTCCCTCGAAAAACTTTATCCAAACCATCATCGAGGATGACCTTAAGAACAACAAAAACGATGGACGAGTTCACACTCGTTTCCCCCCCGAGCCCAATGGTTACCTACACATTGGCCACGCCAAATCCATTTGCCTAAACTTCGGCTTAGCCCAAGAATACAAGGGTCAATGCAACCTCCGTTTCGACGATACGAACCCTTCCAAAGAGGACACCGAGTACGTCGACTCCATTCAGGACGATGTCCGTTGGCTCGGCTTTGACTGGGACGACCGGAAGTTCTACGCCTCCGACTACTTCGACAAGCTTCACGACTACGCTGTTGAACTGATCAAGGGCGGTCACGCCTACGTCTGTGAACTGAACGCTGAAGACATGCGTGAGTTTCGAGGCACCCTCACCGAACCCGGTAAGAACAGCCCCCATAGAGACCGCGCTCCCGAAGAGAACCTCGACCTCTTCGCCCGTATGAAAGCTGGCGAAATCGACGAAGGGAAATACACTCTCCGAGCCAAAATCGACATGGCGTCTCCGAACATGAACCTTCGCGACCCCGTGATTTATAGAGTCCAAAAGAGTCATCATCACCGCACTGGTGACACCTGGTGCATCTATCCTATGTATGACTTCGCCCACGGTCTCTCTGATTCCCTCGAAGGCATCACTCATTCGATCTGCACCCTCGAATTTGAAAACCACCGCCCTCTCTACGACTGGATCTTGGAGAAGCTTGGGGTCCATCACCCTCAGCAAATTGAATTCGCACGGCTGAATCTAACCCGCACCGTCATGAGCAAGCGCAAGCTCCGCGAGCTTGTTGAACAAGGACACGTTCGCGGCTGGGATGACCCACGGATGCCAACGATTTCAGGAATGCGGCGCCGAGGTTACACCGCCTCAGCCATCCGCGAATTCTGTAAGACCATCGGCATTACCAAGTTCAATGGCACCATTGAAATGTCTCTCCTAGAATCAGTGCTGCGCAAAGAGCTTAATACTGTCGCCCTAAGAACAATGGCGGTCTTGAACCCTGTCAAATTGATCATTGATAACTACCCCGATGATCAAGTGGAAATGATGAGCGCGGTTAACAACCCACAAGACCCTGAAGCCGGCAAGCGCGAGGTCCCATTCAGTAAAGAGCTTTGGATTGAGCGCGACGACTTCGCCGAAGTACCGCCGAAGAAATGGCGCCGCATGACCGTCGGGAAATCGGTTCGCTTGCGTTACGGATATATCATTGATTGCACCCACATCGTCAAAGACGACGCGGGGGTCATCACTGAAATCCACTGCAGCTACGATGCCGAGACCCGCAGCGGAACAGGGACCAGCGAACGTAAGGTTAAGGGAGCCATACACTGGGTCTCCGCCGCACACGCTAAGGGCGCTGAAGTCAGGCTCTACGACTATTTGCTCAAAGACCCCGAAGAGTGCGAAGACAAGGACGATTTCTTAGCTTGCTTGAATCCAAACTCTCTCAAGGTCCAAACGGCCTACGTTGAGCCAGGGATGAAAGACGCGGCCGCAGGCTCGCCCTATCAGTTTGAAAGAACCGCGTATTTCACCCTCGACAAAGAGAGCCAGTCCGACAAGCTCGTCTTCAACCGCATCGTGACCCTCCGTGACTCTTTTAGTAAAAAGCAGAAGAAAGGCGGACAACAGAAGAAAGGCGGACAACAGAAGAAAGGCGGACAACAGAAGAAGCAAAAGAAGCAACAAGATTAACCGCTTCCTCTTAGACTGACAACACAATGAGATAAAGAGCCGGCGCCAGGACAAAACAGTCCTTGGACCGGCTCTTGGCATTGTTAAGACTGATGCTCCACGAAGAACTCGTTGTAGCTGGCGTGTATCTCAAAACCCAAGCTCTCATAACAATGAATAGCGCCAGCGTTATCAGCCTTCACATTGAGCCCGATCACGTCTACTGTTTCCAACAGCGATTGGCAGAGCCGCGCCGTGCACTGTCGCCCATAGCCGCGGCGTCGGTAATCGGGGTGCGTCGCAATGTTCCCCAGAGCCGCGACCTTACTAACCGGAGAATAAACGTGAATCCCCGCCAGGCTCACGAGCTTGCCCTTGTCTCGAACTCCAAAGTACTGGCCGGTCTCTAACATTCTTGGGTCGAACCAATTGCCAGGATAGCTCTCTTCAAAGAATGACAGGATCTCCGCTTCATGTTTTGGGAGAAGGGCTTCAGCGGCATTGCAGTCCTGAATGTCAAGAAGATCCCGGCTAGCCAGGCGCATTTTTCTATGCAATCCTCCAGGTTTCAATTGCCAATCATTATCGAAGACTGGCTCTAAGCCCAAAGTTAAATGACAATAGAAGCGATAAGGCAAGCGCGTGCGGAGATGTTCTAGAAGCGCCGTCATGGGTTCTAGTGATTCTGTAAACGCGAGGAAGGCGGGCAAGTCTTGTCCCAGATAAAGTAAGGCGATTGCTTGGATAACACCGTCTTCTCGCCAACCATACCACTGAGTTTTTGGCCAGAAGAAGTCATCCAAATCACCGAGGCTATACACATGCAAGGCTGGATTTCCTCGCAGCGTTTGTTCAATGATTTCTTTGTCGTGAATACAAATGAATTCGCCCATTCTTCCTTTTCTTCATTCTATTTCAATTGGCTTCAAGCGCTTTCAAGCTTTCCTCAATGGCCCTGAGCTGCTCTTTGCTCGCGATCTTCTTAATCTTTTTGAGGGTCGGAATGGCCTTGCGGGCCTTCACCCCAATCTTTCCAAGGGTGACAATCGCCACCAAGACCACGTCCTCGTCTTCGTCTAAGAGCGCGCTGATTAATTCGGGCACCGCGCCAGCGGACTTATCACCCATTTGTCCGAGCGCCTTCACAGCGCTCCAGCGAACCCGGGCATCGGGGTCCTCAACACAAGTCTTAAGCGCGTCTAGCCCGACGCTCCCTGCGGATCCCATATTGCCAAGGCAACGCGCTCCGTAAGCTCGGACCAGCCACTCTTTTGATTGCAGCTCCTTCGCCACGAGCGTCGCCAAAGACGGATGCTTCGCTCCCAACTTGGACAGCGTGCTTGAGCAGGCTTGACGGTACGACTTATTCGGATCTCTGAAGCCTTTTATTAGAAGGGGTCCCTCAGCCACTGCAGCCTCGCCAAAGAGGCCCAGGACCTCCGTCGCCCGAACCTTTATGGCAAGATCTTTGGAAGCTAAGTTCGCTTTGACCTTTGGCAATAATTGAACGTCAGCAATTTTTAACTCGTAGATTAAGTCGAGTACCCCCAAGCTCAGCTCGCTCCTCGTATCGTTCATCACCGTCACTAAGCTCGGAACAAAGCTCGCTTTCTCCGAAGGAAACGCGCTGAAGCAACGGAGGATGCCGAGCACCGTCTGGCTGTGAGTCTTCGGCCCAATAAGCGCCGCCAGCTTTGGTATATAAGGCTTGGCGTCGTT
>JARGOJ010000167.1:8918-12157 GCA_029210225.1 Planctomycetota bacterium | reverse complement strand
TAAGATGTGGAAAGTCGCTCTTTTTAGCGCGTCAATTCTTCTGACAATCAGCGTGTCCTCCATGGCCGAAGCCGCTCCCTACTCTTTTCAGCGCCGGGAACAAAAGCTCAAGAACCCGAGCTCTCGCTGGTTTCGCTTAAAAACAGTCATTTGGTATCCCACCGCGAAAGACTCAAAGGCCTTGGCTAAGAAGCCCAAGAATGGCTTCCCGGTCCTTGTCTTTCTTCATGGCTTTGGAGGCTTGGCAGACACTTACAGAGATCTGAGCCAGGGGCTCGCCAAGCAAGGCTACATTGTTGTTCAAAACAATTCGGCGAGGTTTAGTTCGTGGCAGCAACGCAAGGATGGCCGTGCGCTCTACAACGCTCTCAAGGCGGCGAACAAGAGTAAGAAATCATTCTGGCACGGCGCCTTCAATATGAAGAAGATCGCCCTTGGGGGTCACTCGATGGGCGCCGGGAGCGCCACCGCCATCCTCGCCAAGAACCCTGGTTACAAAGCGGGCTTCTGCTTCGCGCCTGTTGCAAAATTTGAAAACGCCGGCAAGGTCACCGTCCCCATGGGGCTCGTGATGGGTGAAGGAGATAAGTATGATTGGAAGAATGGGGAGCGGCTCTTTCGGCAGTTGCCGAAGAAGCTAGAGAAGTTCTTCTACTTGTTAAACAGCGAAGCCGACCACCAGAACCTCGTCCGTCGTAGGACTCAGGGACAAGCAAATCAAGAGGTCTGGAGCTTCTCCTTCAAGCTCTGCCTGGCCTTTCTTGATAAGCACTTGAAAGATCAGGATAAGGTTCTGGAGACCTTGCTCAATGAACCCAAAGAGAGCCGCCGAACAAAGATTTATCGAGAGTCGCCCAAGAAAGCGCCTGCTCAATAACAGGACACTTGGCCTGGGCAGATTAGAGTAAGCGCTGCAATTGGGCGACATAATTGACTGGAGAGTGGTCGGTCATAAACTTCGGTAAATCCGTGAAGAAGCGACGGCGCTCGGCGCCGACCTCACTTAACTCCCATTTCCACTGATCTTTAATGACATCTAATTGACCCGCATCGCTGAGTAAGCGCCCGGCCTGAGTGATGTAATACAACCGACCAGCGTGATGAAAGCCAATTCTCGGCATGGGGAGCGGCACCTGACAAATGGCATCCCGGCCGTTTACAACTCTATATATAGGAGTGTCATGAAGGGTCTCGACGAAGAGGTCGTTGCCCACTCGGGGCGACCCAAAGGTATAGAGCGCAAAAGGTTTGAAGAGGGATGCCGCCAAGGTCGCCAGGGCGGCTCCCAAGCTGTGTCCGGTGAAGTAGAGCGGGCCCTCTTGACCATGGGCTTTTAAGGCGGGCTCTAACTCCGGCCAGAGAAGCCCTAAGGCGTCCTTGAAGCCTTTATGAACGGAGCCTCCTTTGTCCCAGGAGGTTAACAGAGCATCAAGGTTCACAAGCCAGTCATCCGGGGCGCTGGTGCCTCGGAAAACCAAGACCGTCGGCTTCCTGGGCCCTTCGAGCGCTTGAAAAAGAGCGCAGCTCGCGCCCCCACGATCGAGGAAGAGCAACTCTTTCCAGCCCACCGGGCCAAGGAAACTCTGACGCTCAGGACCTGACATTCTGGGATTCTCAGAGAGATCTTCTCGGTAAATCAGACGCGCAAATTCACCGAGCCAGAGCGCCGCTTGAACTTGAAACTCCGACGATTCAAAATCGAGCGGCGCATCGTAGCCGAGGTCAAAGAACCGCTCACTAAGCCCTGGCTGCATCAGCGCTTCACGGCTGGCATCGAAATCCATCTCTCTGGAAACCTCATTCTCTTGGCAAAGAAGAAAGAGTAAGCTTACCAGGGAAAGCACCGGGATAAAGCGCCGCCAGATGTTCGGCAGCAAAGAAAATACATGCCAACAAAGCCACCGAAAATGAAACCGCGCTCTTTTTGGAATTAATCTCGACCCGACGCTTGACAGTTCATTTTCATATGTTCATATATTCACAAGTTTGCATATGTGAATATATTTAATTCTTGATGAGAAAGAGGCGACTTCGATGTCGATCGCTGAATCGAAAGAGCAGAGCTTAGCTCCTGAGGACAACGAGCACTGCTTCCAGATCCTTGAGCCCCTCGCTCGTGCCCTTAAACCAAGCCTCACGCCAACAGAGATTCGCAAAGCCATCCAGTGGGGACGAGAGAAGGCACTCAAGCTTCCGGATCTTGTATCGATTAGCATTGAGAAGCTTGGCTTGGCCTTACTAAACGAAGCTGGCACTCTCGACGACTTGATAGGCGCCGCCGCTCTTTCCCCTTCTCTCATCGTCAGCTATTCAAAGCCTCTCCTCCTCCTCGAGTGCAAAGGGAACAAGGTCCTTGTTCTCTCCTCTGACAGAGACGCGGAGTGGGTCGAGACCACGAAGCTCGCTCAAAGCCTCGGGCTTGAAGATGCAGACAAGCGGATCTCCTGGCTCCGAGTTCAGAATCTTACTCCTCTTCAAAACAAAGAGGACCCCGATCAGCGCTCCTACTTTTCCCGCCTTCTCCAGCTCGTCGCCATGGAACGTAGAGATCTTCGCATCGTCTTTGTCTTTGCTCTGGCCATTGGTCTCCTCAACCTCGCAACACCCATCGCCGTGGAAGCACTGGTCAACACCGTCGCCTTTGGCGGGCTGCTTCAGCCAGTGATCATCCTCTCCCTGATGCTCATGACCTGCCTTGGATTAAGCGCGGCCCTTAGCGCTTTCCAGGCCTATATCGTCGAGATCCTCCAACGGCGGCTCTTTGTCCGCCTCTCTTGCGAGTTGGGCGAACGGCTACCCCAAGTGCCCAACGAGTCCTTTGACACCAAATATGGGCCGGAGCTCGTCAACCGCTTCTTTGACGTCCTCACCGTCCAAAAAGTCGGCGCCAAATTCCTCCTCGACACTGTCACAGTCATCCTCTCCGCCTCCCTTGGCCTTCTCATCCTCGCCTTCTATCACCCCATACTCCTGGCCTTTGACTTCGCCCTCATTCTCATTTTGTTATTCATCGTCGCCGTTCTCGGTCGCGGCAGCATGAAGACAAGCATTAAAGAGTCCTCCGCCAAATACGCTGTCGCCGAATGGCTCGAAGAGCTCGCTCGCCACCACACGACCTTTAAAGGAAGCGCTCGCCAGCTGGCCCGCGATCAAATCGACAACCTCACACGGAACTACCTCGAAAAACGCGCCGGTCACTTTCGTATCGTCTTCCGCCAACTCCTCTCATCTCTCACCTT
>JARGOJ010000167.1:0-8908 GCA_029210225.1 Planctomycetota bacterium | reverse complement strand
TGGCTCGTAGAAATCGGCCAGTTAACCTTGGGTCAGCTTGTCGCATCCTGGCTTATCGTCTCAATTATTGTCAGCTCCATTGCCAAGCTCGGCTTCCAACTTGAGAGCTTCTACGATCTCTTCACCGCGGCCGTAAAAATCGGCTCCCTCCTCGATCTACCATCCCGAGACCATCCGGGCATTTCTCTTCCTCACAACGACGAAGGGCTCGCCATTAAAGCCGTCGACATCAGCCTCGGTTACCCCGGCCACAGCCCTTTCCAAAACAAGCTCAATATTGAATGTAAACCTGGAGAAATTGTCGGGATCGGAGGAAAGAGCGGCTCTGGTAAGACAACCCTTCTTGAGGTCCTTGCCGGTCACCGCGAACCTGTAAAAGGCCATGTCCTCCTCGATTCCCTCGACCTTCGCGAGCTTGATTCAAAGAGCCTTCTCATCGAGGTCCTTTACGCCGCTCCCGATCAGCTCTTTACCGGCTCCATTCGAGAAAACATCGCCCTCGGGAAAACAGATGTCACCACACCAGTGATTCTCAAAGCCCTCGAAGCCGTCGAACTCCTCGACGAGATCCGCGAGTTCCCAAAGGGCCTTGAGACACAACTCACCACCCGAGGACAACCTCTCAGCACAGGTCAAATTCACCGCTTGATCCTCGCCCGTGCCCTCGTCCAAAAACCTCGTCTACTTCTTATTGACCGTCTCCTCGATGGCCTTGAGATCGAACAGCGAAAAACTGTCTACGAACACCTCACCGCTCCCGAATATCACTGGACGCTGCTCCTCGCTAGCCAGAACCCAAACATCATCGGCCTCTGTGAACGAGTCGTGAAGCTATCAAAAGAAGGAAGTGCCCAATGAGTTTCAACACTGCAGAACAAGGTGATTTACTCCGTCGGTCACTCACTGCCACGGACTTATCAAAGACACCAAAACTAGCCTATCGACTTTCACGCTTCCTCACCCTCTTGCTCTTAGCCCTCCCCGCCGTGCTCCTCGGAGTACCTTGGCAGCAGAACGTCGTCGGCAAAGGTCGAGTCGTCGGCACCAAGCCCACCGACCGTCAACAAACCGTCAACACCCCCGTCAGCGGACGCATCACGAAGTGGTTTGTCGCCGAGGGCTCCATTGTCAAAACCGGTGACCTCCTGCTTGAGCTCTCCGACAACGACCCCTACTACCTCGACCGACTCAAGCAGAATGAAATCGCCACCGTCGCCAAGCTCAACGCCGCCCTCGCAAAGCTCAACTCCTATGGAGAGCAAGTCATCGCCATCAGAGAGTCTCGCGAACTCGCAATCAAAGCCGCCACCGAGCGCGTCCTCATGGCTCAGGACCGCGTCCTCGCCGCTGAACGTGAAATCGAATCGACCGCCGCCGAACAGGAAACCGCCAAGCTCAACTTAAAACGGCAAGAAGCCCTCCTCAAAGACGGTCTCACCTCCCAGCGAAAGCAAGAACTCGCCGAGCTCAAGGTCCGCCAAAGCACCGCGAAGTTCAGCCAAAGCCAAGCCAAACTCGCCGCGACTAAAAGAGAAGAGAGCGCCCTCAAGTCGAAGCAAGAGCAGGTCGCCAAAGACTTCAACGCGAAGATAAACTCCGCGACCGCAACCCAAGACAACGCTCGCTCAGAGGTCGCCTCAGCCCGCAACGCCCTCCTCAGTATCGAGACAAAGCTCGCCCGTCAGAAGCAACAGTCTGTCATGGCTCCCTGCGATGGCACCATCCTTCGTATCAAGCGCCCAGGCTCTGGAGAGATCGTAAAATCTGGCGACCCCTTACTCGTTCTTATCCCCGCAACCGAAGACCTCGCCGTAGAAATCTGGGTCGACGGCAATGACATGCCCTTAATCACCCCAGGACGCCACATTCGCCTTCAATTCGAAGGTTGGCCAGCCGTCCAATTCGCAGGCTGGCCCTCCGTCGCCGTCGGAACCTTCGGCGGCAAAGTTATCCTCGTCGACTCGACAGACGACGGCACTGGTAAGTTCCGCGTCCTCGTCAGCCCTGACGACACTGATGATGACTGGCCCGGGCAACCCTATCTGCGTCAAGGAGTCCGTGCCAAAGGCTGGATTCTCTTGAACCAAGTCACCTTAGGATATGAGCTTTGGCGTCAACTCAACGGCTTTCCCCCAGTCGTTGACAACCCAAAAATGCCCAAGAAGAAAACAAGCAAGAGCAAATAGACTCTAAAAGGACAAGTCATGAAAAAGACAATGACAATCAGTGTCTTACTGCTCCTCGCTAGCAACCTCGCCTGCTCCTCAACATCTTCTGAGCCTGGAAACGCTCTCTTCATCCTCCCCAGCGATCCTCCAAAGATCAAGGACCCGGCCCCAAGCCAGGGACCCATGCTCTTTTCCAATCCTCTGAGAAGAGCGGTCCCTGGTAAAGCGGACGGCTCGTTAACCCTCGCTAAGGTCTTACAATCCATCGAAGAAAGCTTCCCGCTCCTCGCGGCCGCTGAACAACAACAGGTCCTCGCCCAAGCCAAAGCCCTCTCCGCCCGAGGCGCTTTTGATTTAACCTTGAAAGGAAATGCTCAATGGGCCCCTGAGGGCTTCTTTGAAAACCACAGCTTCAAGACTCAGGTGGAGCAACAAACTGGTCTCTATGGCGCGAAGTTCTTCACCGGCTACCGCATTGGCTCGGGCGACTTTGATCTGACCTTCGATGGCAAGCGTCGAACCAATCACGGCGGCGAGATCTTCGCCGGTGCGTCCCTTCCGCTGCTCCAAGGAGGAGTTATTGATGAAGCTCGAACGAAGCAGCGGCAGGCCGATCTGGAAGTGGAAGTCGCTGGCGCCATGGTCACCGATCGTCGCATAAAGGTCGCCAAAGAAGCTAGCAAGGCCTACTGGCAATGGCTGGCCGCCGGGCAACAATTGAGGATCGCGAAAGATCTCTTAGAGATCGCTGAGCGTCGAGAGAAGCAGCTCTCCAAGCAGGTTGAGAAGGGCGAGATTCCTAGAATTACCCTGGTTGATAACGAGCGCCTCCTCGCCAACCGCAATGAATTCCTCATCTCAGCGCAGCGGGAGTTTCAAAAGTCCAGCTTCGCCCTGTCCCTGTTCGTCCGTGATGCGGAGAAACGCCCGATCATTATGGGAATAGAATCATTGCCCAAAGCTTTCCCCCTCCCCCTATCTCTTGAATCAAGCCGCCAAGAGATTGATATCGCACGAGCTATGGAGCAAAATCCAAAGCTCAAGGCGCTGGCGCTAAAGCGCAACCAATTCGAAATCGAGAAGAAGCTTCGTAGCAATCAAAAGCTTCCGACCCTCGACTTCTCAGTGCTCGCCTCCCAAGACAGAAATGAAGACCAGCCTAGCAAGACGAAGGGTGACTTCGAATTGTATCTAGGGTTGGAGTTCAAGTTTCCTCTTCAGAGACGCAAAGCGATTGGGCTCTTGAAAGCAGCTCAAGCCAAGCTTCGCCAAATTGAGGCAGAAGAACGCTTCATGAGAAATAAGATCCGCGCCGGTGTTCTCGACCTACTCTCTGAAATTAGCGCTCAGTCCCAAAGAATCAAACAAACGCGCCTTGGGGTCGACCTCTCCAGGCAACTCGCTAAGGCTGAGCGCTCGCTGTTTCAACAAGGGCAAAGCGATCTTTTAAGGGTCAATCTTCGTGAAGAAGCCGTGGCGAAGGCAGAGATTAAAAGCGTCAGCGCACAAAAATCATTCTGGGAATCCATCGCGAATTACAAGGCGGCTCTGTCCTTTGTTGAGAATGGATTAGAATGAAGGGAACTGACACACTGAATTATAGAGGTCGGTTAGATAACCAAACATGTCCTTTTCAGAGATGAAGCGCAGTGACACAGAGCGCCCAAAGTAAAGCTCCATGCCCGACTTCAAGAGTCGGGGAACATTGGGATCAAGCCGCTCTTGTCCGATGATAATGCCATTACGAGAGTTGTTATCGACGACGAACCACTCAGCATTCTTCTTGTAAAAGAACGCGTGGTGACCGGAGACCTTGTTTACTGGGATGGTGATGTCGTTTTGCTCAAGGCGCCCCGCCAAAATGCGATCGGGGAAGGTATCGAGCTGCTTCTTCACATAATAGACGGGGCACTGAAGAACATGGAGCCCCTCATCGCTTTGCTCGGCCGTCTTCTGTATTAGAAATGGATAGGGATGGAGAGACTCAAAGTAATCGGCGCTAGACAGCCCATAGTTGGCCACAAGGTAATGGAGATTTCGAGTGTTTTCCAACAAGGCATCGCTTGTCCCCGCCTCGCTGTTGTGATCCCACTGCGTGTTCAAACCCATCTGTGCTCTCCATCTAAGCAAACGAACAACGACAAGCTCTCGGTCCCCAAAACTTGCTTATCTATCCAAGCTATCGGCTACAGGTAAGCCTTGCAAGGAATAAGCTTCGCCTCATCTGTGGTACCATCTGTCTATCCCACTGAACTTACTAGCCTTAGAACAATGAAGGTTCTAACAATTGTTCTAATTCCCTAGCGAAAACGTCCATCCTTTCATACTCCTTTTTAATGCAACCCAAACATTCTATACCCCATGAAGAAAACTCGAAGTATGATTTTGAGGCCCCTCCAAATCTCTGCGAACGCTGGAAAAAGGACATTCTTTGACCACCATTCACAACAACCAACCAGTCTCGGACTCTCCACAAAACGAAGCGGATAAGAACATTTGCCGACAAGGCGAGAGCTTCTTCAAGCAGCTCTTCGAGCGTTATAGGCTGTTTTCCCCCCATGCATCAATCGTCTTTGAAACCAAAGAGAAATTGGGTCAAGGCGGGATGGGGGTTGTTTATCGGGTGAGAGACAAGCGCCTCGGACGCTTCGCAGCGCTCAAGCTCCTGAGCAACAAGACCCAAAGCCAACGTGCGATCTCTCGCTTTGTCCGTGAAGCCCGATTGATGGCCCGTCTTGACCATCCCTGTATACCGCCCGTTTACGAATCGGGCTGCAACGCTGAGGGGCAACACTATCTACTAATGAAGCTGATCGATGGGCAAACCCTTGAGCAACGCATTGAGCAGTTCCATGAGCGCGGCCGATTACCCCATGAAGAGAGCGAGCTTTTGGAGGTTCTTGTGAAGGTCGGCGAGGCCGTCGCCTACGCTCATGAGGAAGGAATCATACACCGCGACTTGAAGCCCGAGAACATCATGGTCGGACGCCACGGCGAGGTCTTAGTGCTGGATTGGGGTATCGCCCGGGACCTCTCGGAGAATGAGACCGTCGACTTTGAGCATCGCCGAAGCCTCTCAGGATCCGACGTCGCCCTCCCTGGCTCGAAGGCGCTGACCCTTGAGGGCGCGATGGTTGGGACCTTGGGATACATGTCCCCAGAGCAAGCCGATGGTCAACACGTCGACGCCCAGGCTGATGTCTTCGCCCTGGGTATCATCTTGGCCCGCTTGCTCACGAATCAATCTCCCATTGAGGGGAGCACCGCCGAGGCCATCATTGTTGCCACTCTGGACAATCGCATTCATCCTCCGAGAAAATACCGAAAATCGCTGCCTTGGGATTTGAACAACATCGCCGTCCGAGCGACCCAGCCAAAGGAAAGCCGCACTGCGAGCGCGGAAGAATTTTATAAGGCTTTGAGGGCCTATTTGGGAGGTCAGGATGTCCCTGGCTATCGCTATTCCCTGGGGCAACGCTTGTTAAGAGTCATACGAAAGCGCCCGGCTCTGGTCTTAGTTTTCCTAGCCTTCCTTAGCCTCGCCCTCGTCATCGGTCTCTTTTGGACGCAGCTTCAACAATCGGAGAGCGACAAGTTAAGCGCTCAACTCGAAGTCGTCCTCGCCTCGAATAAGGCTCTCGCCAATGAAAAAGCGCGCCTTGAAGCCGAAGAAGCCGCCAAAAAGGTGAAAGAAGAATCGGCCCGCGCCAAGCAAGCGACAGAGCTGTTCTTAGATGCCCAGAGCATGATTGACCGAGGCGTTCCCCCAGCACAAATTGCCAGGGTCACAGAGAGAGCGCTCACCAAGGCGGCGCGGAGCAAGGAGTCTCTGTTGAGCGCGGCCACAATTTATGGGCGATTAGGACAGAAAGAAGAACTAAAAGCCCTCGTCGACGAGGCGTTCCAACGCTTTCCTCCAGCATTTGACGCCTATCTCATTCTCCATCGCCTGCAAATAAAAGAGAGCGGCAAAGGCTTCTACATCACAAAAGCCTTTGAATTCATTATCCAGGAATCAATCCAAAGAGGTCTTGAAAATGAATACACCCTCTTCGCTCAGGCGTCCAAGAAGATTATGGCTGGAGAGAAAGCGGCCGCATTGGAACTCTTCGATAAAATAGAAGCCCGAACAACAAAACTGCCTTGGGTTTACTTCAATAAAGCGTCTATTTATTATGAATTGAAAGACTTCGACAAGGCCCTCGAAGAATACAGTAAAGGCTTAAAGATTGATAGCAACGCCCTGGCCTATTTCAATCGTGCCGTCATTTACATAGAACAAGATCAAGTCGACCTTGGCCTCGCCGATCTAACACAGTCTATTAAGCTAGAGCCTCTTACAGCCCGCGCATGGTTTTATCGAGCCATTTGTTACCGGCGTTTAAAGAACTATCGAGCAGCCCTCTCCGACGCCAACAAATCGGTCGAATTAGGCTACACCATGGGCGATGCCTACCTTGAACGCGCTGGCCTGCACGACCGCCTCGGCAACGTCACTGCCGCCATCGCTGACTACAAGCGCAGCATCGAGAAGAACCCGAATAAATCCGATCCCCATTTCAATTTAGCCAAGCTCTATTCCGGCACCGGGGGGCAATTGAATGAGGCGCTGAAGTATGTCAATCGTGGCCTTGAGATTGAACCAACCCGTGCTCTCGCCTATATAGAACGCGGAATCATTTATGGGCAAATGGCGCGCATTGATTTGGCCATCAAAGACTTCAATAAGACTATCTCATATATGCCCAATTACGCCCCAGCTTATCTAAACCGAGGAATCGCCTATGCCAAAACAAACCAAGTCCAGAAAGCACGCGCCGATTTTCAGAAAGCCGTCGATCTCAATCCTCGTTACACAGAGGGCTATCTCAACCTTGGGATCTCTTACTACACAGCGAAGCGCTATCAAGAGGCGCTAGGCCCCCTATCTATGACGGTAAAGATTGAGCCGGCCTTCTTCTATGGCTATCACTACCGTGCAATGGCCTTTGAGAAGCTCAATCAAAAAGACAAGGCCATCTCCGATTATAAGAAGGTGATCAGCCTGCAAAACGAAGGAAGCTTCGTCACCTTTGCTCGACAAAGGATTGCCGCGCTATCCTCGAAATGACGAATTCCCACTCAATCTCATCGCTGCAAGAGAACACTGATAGAGCTTAAGCTCGACGAGCTGGTCACCACATCGTCCTTGCCGTCGCCGTTCACATCTAACACACTCAAACCCGTCGTCCCCGCCGGAACAGGAACAAAAATAGGGGTCAGGAAACGCCCTGGGCTTTGAGCATCGTTCAAGTAAATCAGCACGAAGGGAATCGTTCTCAGAGTCACCACGATATCAACAAGAGAGTCGCCATTAAAATCGCCAGTCTCCACCACCGTCGCCTCACCAAGGGACACGAGGACTTGGGGAGAAAAAGTCAGCGGCGCCCCTTGTTGGGTGAAGTTCGTATCATTAAGAAAGACTGCAATCCCCGAGTTCCCCGAGGGATCGCTCAAGATAAGATCGACCTTGCCATCAGCGTTCAGCTCCGCTGGTTTGGCGACCGCCACCGTCGTTTTCAAACTGGGCGCAGCGTTGAAAACCGTCGGTGCAAAGGCCCCGAGAACATCATTCGGATTGGTCGAGAGTGGAAAAGCATCACCGCTATTCAATGTTGGGTCTTGACCAAATAAGATTGAAAACGCTGGAAATCCTAAAACTCGTGGGTTTAGCAAACCCGCGATTAAATCAGGGAAGGTGTCGTTGTTCATATCCGCGCTCTCAACACCAAAGACACTTCCAGGAAACGGCGTGACATAGGTCCGGTTAGGAACCAGCGGATCTCCCTTCGGAATAGCGAGGGAGCTGGCCAAGCTGCCCACAGCCGTGAAGTTCGCAAAATTAGGTCCGCCATTGGCGTGCAAGCCGCCTTGATTCACATAGAACGAAACCACACTCCCACTAATACTACCGACCGCAATATCAAGCAGAGTGTCACCGTTCACATCGACAAAGTCGACACCCAAACTACCCGTCGATCCCAAGCCAATCGTCGTGGCTCGAAGAGCGACTCCGGCATCCAATTCGGCCTGAGAGCGCCCCGGAATGAGTACAAAACCGGCCCTAAGAGGAAATGGAATTTCTGGGGCGAGCCCCGACAGCGCCTCCGCTCCTAGAATCGTCGCCACAGTGATCACAAGATCATCCGCCCCATCCCCATCCAGGTCCTTCAATGTCGCGCTCAACGGCGCCACAGGGAAAGGAGCCCCAGAAAGGGGGACATTAGGATTAAATGCGCTCGGTAGGAACAAGGGAATCTCAGTGATAAGCACCAGCCCAAGCACAGGGTCGGGGCGAAAGATCGAGAGCGTATTGGCCGCGCTATTAGGAACAATCACTTCCAAGCCACCATTTCCAGAGATAAAGTTCCCTGTTGTAAGAAACTCGGGGCCTTGGTTCGTCGGAACCAGAATAGGGGCGTTGAAGGGAGAATCATTCAGTTGTTGAGACACAGTAAAAGAAGAGGTCGCGGTCAGCACGACGACATCGTCCAATCCATCCGCATTAATGTCTTCAACTAACAATTGCTTGGGAGACACTGAGCCGCTAAACACAACGGCCTTCTTATTGACCAGGTTGATGTTCGCCAGAAGGTTATTCTGATAGAGCTGGTCAAAGCTCGCGGTCAATGGCCCATCGACAACAACATTGCTCGACCCGGTCAGCGCACCCGTTTGAGGATTGAAGCTCCCGACCACTC